>JAUNRD010000178.1 GCA_030535815.1 Clostridia bacterium | reverse complement strand
ACATATGGTGGATGCGGTGCTTTACTTTGAGGGTGACAGAAACCAGAGCTACAGAATTTTACGGGGTGTAAAAAACCGTTTCGGCTCAACCAATGAGGTGGGAGTTTTCGAAATGACGGGGGAGGGGCTTATCTCTGTTGACAATCCGTCAGCCGCACTCCTTTCGGGAAGACCCCTTGATGCATCGGGATCTTCCGTAACCTGTCTTATGGAGGGAACAAGACCGATTTTAGCGGAAATTCAGGCATTAACATCTCCCACGGGCTTCGGTATGCCCCGCCGCGCGGCAGAGGGAGTGGACTTTTCAAGAGTTGTGATGCTTATTGCCATAATCGAGAAAAAGCTTGGCCTTACAATGCAGAATCAGGATGCCTACTTAAACGTTGTAGGCGGACTTAAGGTGGATGAAACTGCGGCGGATTTGGCGATAATTTCTGCCATAATATCAAGCCTTAAAAATAAGTCAATCGATCCTGCTACGGTATTTTTAGGAGAGGTGGGCTTATCCGGCGAGGTAAGAAGTGTTCCCGGTATTTCAAGAAGAGTATCTGAGGCTGAAAGACTCGGATTCAAGACCTGCGTGGTCCCCGAAGGAAGTATTCAGAGCCTCAGGGACGTAAATATAAAGCTCATCGGGGCAAAAACGGTGATGGACATACTTAAGGAGGATATCTGGGGATGAAAGCTGCACAGCTGATAAAGCGGTTTATGCCGTATTTTAAGAAATACAAATGGATAATGGTGCTGGATTTGCTTTGCGCCGCCTTAACAACGGTGTGCGAAATAATCCTGCCCCTAATTGTAAGGGAGATAACAGACAGGGCGATTGACGATTTTGCATCATTAACCGTAAATCTTGTGCTTAAGGCGGGCGGAATCTATCTTGTTTTAAGGATAATAGATGCCTCAGCCAACTATTTTATGGCATATAACGGTCATATAATGGGCGCAAAAATTGAAACCGATATGAGAACAGACTTGTTTTCGCATCTTATGAAGCTGTCATTTTCCTATTACAGCAACACCAAGGTGGGACAGATTATGGCAAGGATAACCTCGGATTTATTCGATGTTACGGAATTTGCCCACCACTGCCCGGAGGAATTTTTCATAGCAGGAATAAAAATCGTTGCGGCGTTTTTAATTCTCGCATCAATGAATCTTCCTCTTACACTGATAATGTTTGCGGTACTTCCGTTTATGCTTATCGTATAAACCTATTATAACAGAAAAATGAAAAAAGCATTCAAGGAATCACGTGAGCAGATAGGCGAAATCAACTCTCAGGTGGAAGACAGTATGCTTGGAATAAGGGTTGTAAAGAGTTTTGCCAACGAAAGCATTGAGCGGGACAAGTTTGACAAAGGAAATAAGACATTCCTGGGAATCAAATATAAAACCTACCGTTATATGGCAGGCTTCCAGACTTCAGTCAGGGTTTTCGACGGGCTTATGTATATAATAGTTGTGGTAGCGGGTGCTCTCTTTATGATTAAGGGATTACTTTCCCCCGGCGACTATGCGGCGTATCTTTTATACATATCCACATTAATTGCGGCGATAAGAAGAATCGTTGAATTTACGGAGCAGTTCCAGCGCGGTATGACCGGTATTGAGCGCTTTACGGAAATTATGGACTCACCTGTCGAGATAGAGGATAAGGCTGATGCCAAGGAATTTACAAAGGTTCGGGGAATAATAAACTTTGAAAATGTAAAATTCGGCTATTCCGACGGTGACGGCGAAGTTTTATCGGGAATAAATCTTACCGTAAACGAAGGTGAGAATATCGCCATTGTAGGACCTTCCGGCGGGGGTAAAACCACGCTTGTAAACCTTATTCCGAGATTTTACGATGTTACGGAAGGTAAGATTTTAATTGACGGAGTGGATGTAAGGGACTATACCCAGGATTCGCTCAGAGGAAATATCGGTGTAGTTCAGCAGGATGTTTACCTTTTCTCAGGTACGATTTATGAAAATATCGCCTACGGAAAACCCGGCGCAACGCTGGAAGAGGTTGAAAAGGCGGCAAGTATGGCGGGATGCGACGAATTTATAAAAAATCTTCCCGACGGTTACAATACCTATGTGGGCGAGCGTGGCGTTAAGCTTTCGGGCGGACAGAAGCAGAGAATAAGCATCGCAAGAGTGTTCCTTAAAAATCCGCCTATACTGATACTTGACGAAGCAACAAGCGCTCTCGATAATGAAAGTGAGCTTCTTGTAAAGGAATCTCTTGCACGTCTTGCGAAGGGAAGGACAACCTTTACCATTGCTCACCGACTTACAACCATAAAGGGTGCGGATATGATACTTGTTTTGACAGACAAGGGCATTGAAGAGGCAGGAAGTCACGACGAGTTAATTGAAAAAGGCGGTATATATAAGAATCTTTATAAGCTTTATGAAAGCTGAAGAAAGGAAGAATGAATGAAAGCATATTCTAAGATAACTCCGGAAATAATTGCATTATCGGAAAAGTGCATAAGCAGAGATAAAATTGACCAGGAACTTTATAAAAAGTACGATGTAAAAAAAGGGTTACGAGATATTGACGGAAAAGGCGTTGTTGCCGGACTTACGGAAATTTCAACGATTACATCAAGTAAAATCGTAAACGGAAAGTCTGAGCCTTCAGAAGGAAAACTCTGTTATCGGGGAATTGATATAAAGGAGATAGTAAAGGGCTTTACCGAAGAGGGCAGATTTGGGTTTGAAGAAACGGTATACCTTCTTTTATTCGGCAATTTACCCACAAAGGATGAACTTTTGTCATTCAACGAGCTTTTGATAAAATATAGAACGCTTCCAAAGAATTTCACAAGGGATGTTATCATGAAAGCGGCAAACCCCGACATAATGAATTCTCTTGCGAAAAGCGTACTCACTCTTTATTCTTACGATTCAAACGCCAATGACATTTCAATTCCCAATGTTTTAAGACAGTCCATTAATTTGATTTCGATTTTCCCGATGCTTTCCGTTTATGCATACCAGGCATACCGCCATTACGGACAGGGGAAGGGATTGTATATCCACAGACCGAGCCCTGAAATGTCTACTGCGGAAAACTTTTTGCGCCTACTTCGTAAAGATAAACAGTTTACACCGCTTGAAGCAAGGCTTCTTGATATGTCACTTGTGCTTCATGCAGAGCACGGAGGAGGTAACAATTCAACATTTACCACACATGTTGTCACATCTTCAGGCACAGATACTTATTCTTCGGCATGTGCGTCTCTTTGCTCTCTTAAAGGGCCTAAGCACGGCGGAGCAAATATAAAAGTAAAGAAGATGTTTGCAGACATCAAGAAAATTGTAAAGCACTGGTAAAAGGATTCTGAAATACGGGAGTATCTTTCAAAGGTACTTGATAAAAAAGCCTTTGATAAAACAGGGCTTATTTACGGAATGGGACACGCAGTTTACTCCCTCTCAGATCCAAGAGCAGAGGTTTTCCGCGACTTTGTGGGAAAACTTTCCGAAGAAAAGAAAAAAACGGAAGAGTTTATGCTTTATAAAAATGTTGAGCGTATTGCAACGGAACTTATTGCGGAAAAAAGAAAGATTTACAAGGGCGTAAGTGCGAATGTGGATTTTTACAGCGGATTTGCATATTCTATGCTTGATATCCCTGAGGAGCTTTTTACCCCGCTTTTCGCAGTTGCAAGAATTTCAGGCTGGAGTGCACACCGTCTTGAGGAGCTTATCAATGCAGGCAAAATTATAAGACCTGCATATAAGTCAGTTCAGGAGGACAGGTTATATGTTCCGCTCTCGGAAAGATAAAAAAGGCTTTTGCCCACGGGCAAAAGCCTTTTTTAGGGTATACGAAAAAGATTTTCCTTGACAAAGATGTTTCGTTATTGTATAATATTCTTTAGTGTTAATCGGGATGTGGCCCAGTTTGGTAGGGCGCTACGTTCGGGACGTAGAAGCCGCAGGTTCAAATCCTGTCATCCCGACCAAATAAAAAAGTCGTATACCAATAGGTATGCGGCTTTTTTATTTGTGTATGGATAAATATGGGAGGATTTGAACGTGTCGTAGGCAAAAATCCAAAGTGGGATTTTGCCGAAGGCGTTGCTCAAATCCTGAACATTGCAATTAATGAACGATTCGCTGGAGTACTAAAATAATAAACTAACTAATGCGAAGCGGCTGTATCCTGTCATCCCGACCGTGTCGTAACAAGCTCTGCTTGCTCCGACTTTTTATGAAAAAAAGTCTTCCGCAGCGCCGCTGTTCCTCCTTTGCCCCAAAAAGCCTTCGGCATTTCGGGGACCCCGTCGTATACCAATAGGTATGCGGCTTTTTTATTTGTGTATGGATAAATATGGGAGGATTTGAACGTGTCGTAGTGCTCAAATTCTGCTTTTAGCCTGCTTGTGTCAAATTATGATGAATATCATATTATGTAAAGTGACTATGATAATTATCTTAGTCAATCTATAAAGGAGGTTACAAAATGAGCTTCAATAATGCAGATAACGGATGCTCCTGCAGCCGTAACTGTTGTGATACCGACACGTTCTGCAATGAATGCTGCACAGGTCCCAGAGGCCCGAGAGGAGTTCAGGGGCCTATGGGCGAGATTGGTCCCGTTGGTCCCGTTGGCCCCAGAGGCCCTATCGGACTTACCGGTGCAACCGGTGCACAGGGTCCCGCAGGCGAAACCGGCCCCGTTGGCCCTCAGGGTGAGCAGGGCGTTCCCGGGCCTCGTGGCCCGCAG
>JAUNRD010000177.1 GCA_030535815.1 Clostridia bacterium | reverse complement strand
CTTATATATCTTCTTGTGGCAGCAGCTACAAATATTGCTCTTGATATTTTGTTTGTGGCGAAGCTTGGAATGGAAGTCGGCGGTGTTGCGCTTGCTACAATTATTTCTCAGATTTTTTCATCGGCTCTCTGCCTTATAAAGCTGAGCAGGATGAAGAATAACTTCGATTTCGGACTTAAATACCTTAAGCCCAAAAAAGAATACATAATGAAAATAATATCTCTCGGAGTGCCTTCAGGACTTACTCAGGCAATATTTTCTTCGGCAATGATTATTGTCCAGGGACTCACCAACAGCTTTGATACCAACTTCGTAAATGCCAATATAGTTATAATGCGTGTTGACGGATTTGCTATGATGCCTAATTTCTCCTTCGGTATGGCGTTAACCACTTATGCAGGACAAAATGTCGGAGCTAAGCTTTATGACAGAGTGGTAAAAGGCGCTAAGCAAGGAACTATGATGGCATTTGGATGCTCAGCGATAATTACGGCAGTAATTCTGTTTTTCGGAAAAGGACTTATGGGAATATTTACAGATACTGTGGAGCTTGTTGATTTAAGCTATTATCTTATGCTGATACTTGCACCGGGATATCTTGCCGTTGCTATAACGCAAGGTCTTTCGGGAATCATGCGCGGAGCGGGGGATACTATGACTCCGATGTGGATTTCGCTTATTACAACTGTAGCGCTCAGAGTTCCGCTGGCATATGGAATTTCCGCTTTGACGAAAACAGCTGCTCTGCCTTACGGCAGATGCGAATGTATACAGGTTTCTTTGCTTGCTTCATGGGTAATCGGTGCAGTTCTGACAGTTATTTTCTATGCAAGCGGAAAATGGAAGACGAAGGCTATAAAATAGGAAAAGGGGATGCGTTATGGATTATACAAAGGTAACGGTTTATACAAACAGTGATGGTATAGATTTAGTTAGTGCCGCACTTTATGATCTGGGAATAGTCGGTTTACAGATTATGGATAAAAAAGATTTTGAGGACTTTATGAAGCAGAATCTCAGGGCGTGGGATATCGTTGATGAAGAACTTATGAGTTCGATGATGTCGCAGGAAACACAGATTTCTTTTTATCTTGAAAACGATGAGAAAAAGGATGCGACAGTGGCTGAGGTTATAAAAACAGCAAAAAAATTGTCTGAAGAAGGGGCTTTTGGCAGAATGAAAGTGGAAGAGTCCCTTGTTAAGGAAGAGGACTGGGCAAACAACTGGAAAAAATACTATAAACCATTAAGAATAGGGGAGCATATAGTTATAAAACCAACCTGGGAAAATGCGGAGCTTGAAGCAAACGACGTTGTGGTTGAACTCGATCCCGGAATGGCATTCGGAACAGGAAGCCATGCCAGCACGCATATGTGCCTCGAATTTCTTGAAAAGACCATACAGAAGGGGGATAAGGTTCTGGATATAGGAACCGGAAGCGGAATACTCGGAATTGCGGCATTAAAACTCGGTGCAAAGAGCGTAACGGCGGTTGATATTGATCCTCTTGCCGTAAAAATAGCAAAGGAGAATGCGGCACTTAACGGATTTGAAGAGCCTGAATTTACCGTTTTTGAAGGAGATCTGGCAGATAAAGTTACCGGAGAATATGATGTGGTTATTGCAAATATCGTTGCAGATATAATATGCGAACTTTCGAAAAACGTGGGTAAATATATTAAAGCAGACGGTAAGTTTATTACTTCAGGAATTATTGAATTTAAGGCTGACAATGTAAGAAATGCTCTTAAGGAAAACGGAATAATTATCAGAGAAGAAAAAAATAAAAAGGACTGGAATTCCTTTTTATGCGATAAAGCGTAACATAGTTTGAAAGGATTTGATGACAATGGATATTTTTGACAGCGCATTTATTGAAAAACTCAGAGGGATATACACAATTAGCCCGGAAACATACGAAAAATATGATGTGAAAAGAGGTCTCCGTAACAAAGACGGCACCGGTGTTCTTGTAGGTCTTACTTCAATAGGTGATGTAAGAGGATATATCATTGAAGAAAAGGACAAAATAAACGTTCCCGGTAAACTTACTTATCGTGGCGTTAACATGGTTGATATTTACAAGGAAAATGAAAAAAGAGGCAGACATGCTTTTGAAGAGACCATGTACCTTATACTTATGGGAGAACTTCCCACGGATGCCGAGTTAGCTGAGTTTAAGGAGATTCTTGCGGAAAAAAGAGAGCTTCCTGCCGGATTTACCGAGGATATGATATTGAAGGCTCCAAGCCCAAATATTATGAACAAATTGGCAAGAGCGGTGCTTGCGTCATATTCATATGATAAAAACCCTGACAGCTTGTCTCTGGATAATCTTCTTCGGCAGTCAATTGAGCTTATAGCAAGATTTCCTTCGATGGTTTCCTACGGATATCAGGCAAAAAAGCATTATTATGACCACGACAGTTTGTATCTTCACAGCCCTCGTCCGGATTATGATACTGCGGAGAACATTCTTCATATGATAAGAAGAGATAATAAGTTCACTGAGCTTGAAGCGGAAATTCTTGATCTTCTTTTAGTTATTCACGCAGAGCACGGTGGCGGTAACAACTCAACATTTGCAACTCACGTTGTATCCTCCAGCGGAACCGATACTTACAGTGCGATTGCTGCTGCAGTGGGATCGTTAAAGGGACCCAAGCATGGCGGAGCAAATGCTAAGGTTACCGGCATGGTTGACGAAATAAAAGCATCATGCAACTGGAAGGACGAAGGAGAATTAAAAGATTATCTTGTCAGAATAATCAATAAGGAAGCTTATGATAAAACCGGTCTTATTTACGGTATGGGTCATGCTATTTATACGCTGAGTGACCCCAGAAGTATGCTTCTTAAGGAAAAGGCTAAGGAACTTGCGTACCATATCGGAAAAGAAAAAGAGTTTGAAATGTTTGACAGAATAGAGACACTTACTCCCGTACTCTTTAACGAAATCAAGGGAAATAAAAAACATCTTTGTGCTAATGTTGATCTTTATTCCGGATTTGTTTACAGTATGCTTGGTATTCCTGAAGAGCTTTATACTCCTCTTTTTGCTATTGCCAGAGTACCCAGCTGGTGTGCGCACAGAATGGAGGAAATTATTGCCGGAGGCAAGATAATACGTCCTGCATACAAGAGCGTAAGCGTAAAAAAGAGCTATGTTCCTGTAGAAGACAGGTAAAAAGAGGCGTGCATTGCACGCCTTATAACATATAAGGAGTGATTTTATGCCGCTTGACGGTATAACCTTGCATGCAATAGTAAAAGAACTTTCGGATCTTTCCGGAGCCTCTGTTCAGAAGGTACATCAGCCTGAGCGTGATGAAATTCTTCTGTTGCTGCACACACAAAACGGAAACAAAAAACTTTTAATAAGCGCCAGCCCTCAGAGCCCGAGGATACATCTTACTGAGGCTAATTATAAAAATCCTGAAAATCCCCCCATGTTTTGTATGCTTTTAAGGAAACATTTCACCGGAGGTAAAATAGTATCTTTCAGTCAGAGTTCTCTTGACAGAGTCGTGGATATGGCTTTTGAATGTCACAATGAACTTGGGGATACCGTTATAAAACATATAATCGTGGAAATAATGGGTCGGAATTCCAACCTTATAATTACTGACGAAAACTATAAGATATACGATTGCTTGAGAAAGAATGATATTTCAACAGAGCATGAGAGAATGATGCTGCCGGGATTTATATATGAGTTTCCGGAAAACAACGGCAAATGCGATATTCTTACTGCATCAGATGAGACAATAATAAAGTTGCTTAAGGACGCAAACGGAAAGGATCTTATTAATCTTCTGGTGGGATTTTCGCCTCTTGCAGGCAGAGAAGCAGAACACCATGGTAATATAGCGGATTATGTCATTAACATAAGGAATAACCTTATTGCCGGCAAGTTTTCTCCGACTCTGATTCTGGGAGAAGAAAAGCCTTTCGATTTCTGGTGCTTCGATATTCTTGAGTATGAGTCCGGTCTTAAGGTGAGAAAATACAGCTCCGTAGGGGAAATGCTGGAAGCATATTATTTTGAAAAGTCCTATGCGGAACATATGAAACAGAAAAATTCCGCCCTTGTAAAGCTTGTATCCAATCTTCTGGGAAGGGCAGAGCGAAAGCTGAAACTGCAATATAAAGAGCTTTCCGAAGCAGGAAAAAAAGATGAATTCAAGGTGATGGGAGATCTGATTACAGCCAACCTTTACAAAATAAAACAGGGAGCAAAAATGGCAGAGGTATCAGACTGGTCGACAGGGGAAGAGGTTATACTCCATATTCCTCTTGACGAGAGCATATCGCCTTCTGACAATGCTCAGAGGTATTACAGAAAGTATGCAAAAGCCAAAAATGCAGAAACTGTTATAGGCGAGCAGATAAAACTTACCTGTGCCGAGATGGAATATCTTAAAAGCGTTCTTCAATCGGTGAATGACGCTGAAAACATGGAAGATATTGCCCAGATAAAGGAAGAACTTGCGGAAGGTGGCTACATCAAGGGTGAAACAGGTAAAAAGAAAAAGCAAATATCGTCAAAGCCCCTTGAGTTTAGTGTTGATGGATTTAACATATATGTAGGAAAAAACAATAAGCAGAATGATTTGCTTACTTTGAAGACAGCACGGGCAAACGATATATGGCTTCATGTGAAAAACAATGCCGGAAGCCATGTTATTATAGAGACAAAAGGGAAGGATGTTCCGTCCTCTGTAATTGAGTATGCGGCAA
>JAUNRD010000176.1 GCA_030535815.1 Clostridia bacterium | reverse complement strand
ATTTTTATACCATAAGGTGTGTTTTTGTGCTGTCCGTACAATTTGGGGCACAACACATCCATGTTACATTTTTCTTGCTTAAAAGCCAGCAAATAAGATATAAAACCAAACATACAGCAGCCACTGATATTGCCGCGTACATATAGCTTTCGCCTCCGGGAACCATTCCGTAGATCATTGCATATATTGATGCCACATAAGGAATTGTAGCTGAGAATAACAGCATATAGTCAGCTTCTACAATAAGCAAAACTATATTCAACGCTGTTAACGCAAGCATTAACATTAAATTGGAACGTGCCGAAGCATACTTCTGCACCAGGGGATTTGCCGGGGTTGTCTTTGTGTTTTTCATAAAAAATCTCTCCTTTTATAATAGTATCAGAACTATAATCGGTATGTATTTACCAATTATATAAAGTATAGCATAACCTATCTCTTTTTGCAACAGATTATTTCTTTTTACGACATTATCCTTTGAACATACCAATCAAAAAAGCTTTCGGATTCTCCGCAAGCTTTTTTGTTATCCAGTTGTCACCTCATTAATAAATTACTTTTATATCGCAGAAACAATAATCCAAACAAAAAATATGAACGCCACGATTGCTCCAACTATTATTGCCCGCTTGTCATCCGGTGCTAAGTTTATTTTGCGACTTTTCAATCCTTCACCAGGTTCTTCCGATGCGGCTTCTTCAGCCTTTTTGGTTATAAGCTCTTCTGTAGCCGGTTCTTCAACCAACACTTCCTCTGTTCCTTCTTCATCCGGCACTTCTTGCTCTTCTATTTTAGGCTCTTCTGCCTCAATTTCCTCTGACGGCGCTTCTTCGGGGGTTACAATTTCAGTTATCTCCTCTTCTTCCGCCTTGGCATCTGAAGCTTTTCCGCTTATCCCAAGATAGCTTTTTGTATCTTCAATAATCTTATCCATTGCAGACTGTTTATCTTCGTATGCCGCATACCTCTGAACATTCGTAAGATAAAAGTCAAAATCATCACTGATTTCGCAATTCTCAATCATAAACGGCAACACGATTTTATCGTGATTAATTGCCTGGTCAAGTTCCCTTGAAACCCACTTTGAATCCTGTGCCGCCTTTGAAAGTATCAGCACAAAAGCCTTGGAACTACGGATAGCCGCAGGAATTTCTTTGGCATAGCTGCTTCCGCCCTTTATGCACATAGGTGCCATCCAGCACGTAATTCCGTTTTCTTCAAAATTTCTTCTTAATTCATCAGCCTCGGCAAATTCTTCGGATTTATAGCTGATAAATACATCCTTCTCCATATACTTACCTCACCAGTTTAAGTTTGTTTATATTATAGCACACGTTCTCACACTTTGCAACAGATTATTTCCACTATTCAACATTATAAACAATAGAAAACCGGTTCTTGCCTTTGCAAAAACCGGTTTTTCTGTTATCCTAAAAATCTATATATCATCTCGGCAAATTCTGCTCTTGTAAGCGTATCCTTGGGATTTAATGTGGTAGAAGTTTTACCTATTACAATTTTTGTTGATGCCACAAACTGCATTGCAGGAATTGCTTCTTCTGAAACCTTATCAAAATCTTCGTAGGAGAGAATGTTGGTGTTTTCTCCTGCTTCCATATCCATTCCCTTATACTTTGCATAGTTATAGAGCATCAGGGCAAATTCTTCTCTTGTAATTTCGTCCGCCGGAGCAAATTCTTCCCCGTCTGCCACAATACCATTTTCAACAGCCCATTTAAGAGGCGTATAATAGTAATTATCTTCGGTAACATCAGTAAACTTAAACTCATATTCCGAGGAAGGTTCTTCTTCAATTCTCCAGAGCATCGTAATTATCATTGCGCGGGTAAGGGTGTCGTTGGGGTGAAGCATATCGGAAGAATAGCCTATCATATATCCTTTTTCAAGGCAATAATGAACGCCGTCGTGATACCAGGCCTTGGCATTTCCGTCCTTAAAGGGAGTGATGGGACACTCAATGTTTCTTGCGCAATCATCATTTCCGCCACCGGTTGAGCCTGCACTTTCCTTGTCATTTCCGTCGGTTTTATCCTTTTCATCTTTGCCTGTTACATCTTCCTCATCCTCTGTCCAGCCTGCATAGAGAGTGAAGCCTTTTGTTACCTTTTCGTCGAAATCATACTCTTCGGTAAGTTCGGAATCTATATGCCAGCCTGCAAATTCAGCGCCTTCCTTTGTGGGGTCTTCGGGCTCTATAACCTTCTTGCCTTCTTCAACACTCTGAATTTTAACATAGCTTCCGCCGTTTGATTCAAACTGAATGTTATAGGTTCTGGGGCCTGTATCTCCGCCGGTGCTTCCGGTATGTTTCTTGCCGGTCTTGGGGAATATCGCCGTAACCGTATCTCCTGCCTGAGAAACATCATCTGCCCCGGGAACGGTAAATTCTACGCCCTCGGTGGTATAGTTTGTCTTTGCAGTTATTTCGATGGTCGCGGTATAAACAGTTTCGTATGCAAACTTTTCATCCACCAGAGGCTCCCAGGAAACCGTAGCATTGTATTCATCTGTTTCAAGTGCTGTCACAGGAGTCCTGTTCGCTCTGGGCTTTGCAAGATCAATTTCTTCATCAACGGGCTTTTCCGCAATTTCATAAGTTACACTTGCAACTTCCCCGTCTTTTTCAATACTTGCTTCTATGCTTCCGCAATTTATAATATCGGAAGGATCATAGGTAATTTCGAGTGTTCCGCCCTGCCAGTTGTCGGAATAGGAAACCGTTGCCTTTTTCGCTTTTCCGTTATAAACGAGGTCGTCGGGCGCTTTAATTTCAGCAGTTTCTGTATGTCCCGTACAACCGCAGTCATAGCTTTCAGTAATGGCAGCACCGTCTGCCTCATAGATGTAAGAATGGTCGTGTTTTTCTGTAAACACGGGCTCGATAACAAAAAGATAACCGAAGTCAACAATTTCATTATAATAATCTTCCGTTACCGTAAAATCAACATCAACCTCATCAGGCTCGTTGTAGAAGTTAAGACCGCCGGATTCATTTGCTTCCCATATTTTCCAGCCGGTATGCTCGTGATTGTCGGGAACAGTCACGTCTATCTGTTTATTAAGCTTCTTACTGAAATTTATATTGATTTCATCAAACTCGCTGTGGTCTTTGTTATCATTAACTTCTATTGCCTCATCACCCGTATAAAGCATTGCGGGATTTGCTGCAAAGGCTGAAAGTGCCATAGATAAAGCCATAATAACCGCAAGATAGATTGAAATGAGCCCCTTTAATTTTTTCTTCATATTGTGTCCTCCTTTTAAATTAATTACTTATGAAATATCAAAAAAACGTGTCTTAAACCGTCACGGAACGTTCTTATATGAGATTTTCCGTCCCGTTTGTCGCACCGTAAATGTATCGGCACTTCACACATTTTTTTGTTTTTTTCTGCAAATTTTCCGATTATTTCAGTAGCAAATTCCATTCCCGTAGCGTTGAATTCCATTTCCATAGCAGCAGCTTTAGAAAATCCACGAAGTCCGGAATGAAAATCTCCAATCTTTACGCCGTAGCGAAGTCTCCCGAGAAGGGAAAGAGCAGGAACTCCGATGCGGTGCATAAAGGGAATTGCCCCTTTTTCTATTTTACCGGAAAACCGATTTCCCATTACAAGGTCATAGCCTTCACGAAGCTTTTCGCAGAATGAATCAAGTTTGGAAAAGTCATAGCTTCCGTCAGCATCGCCCATTATTATGTATTTTCCTTTTGCTTCTTTTATTCCTTGGCGGAGTGTATTGCCATAGCCCTTATCTTCGCAGATAATCACCCTTGCCCCTAAGCTTTCCGCTATTTCTTTTGAAGAATCGCTGCTTTTATTATCCGCAATTAAAATTTCTGCCGGAAGATCGTTTTTCTCTATATATTCTTTCGCTTCGTTTATGCAGAAGCCTATGGCTTTTTCCTCGTTTAAGCAAGGCATAAGGATAGTAAATTCAAGCTTTTCCATTCTTTTTCACCCGCCTTGAAGTTATGCAAAGACCAATTGATGCAAAAACTGCCGTAAGTGTTGATATAAGTGCTCTGTATGTAAAGAAATTATGCATATAGGAGTGTCCGGGTATTACCATATATCTTAAAATTACGACCGCTCCTAAAAGCGGCAGTATATATACCCCTTTCACTTTCTCCTTCTTTCCAAAAAGATATAAAAGAGATAATATCACCACAGAAATAATGACAAAGTATATAAACACCAGAAAATAATCTATACGATAAATCCCTCCAAAAAGTACTGTAAAATTTGCCGCGACTGCATTTATCATGCGGATAAATATATTGTTTGCCGTCTCACCGCTTTTCTCAAAAAGTGCCTGCGATTTAGAAAAAACCTCTGAAAATCTGTTCATTCCGGTAAAAACTCCTACCAGAACCCACTTTGAAATAAATGTAAGAGCATAGCCTGATGCATAGGATATGACGCAGTTTATAAGAGTTTTTCCGTATTTTTCAATATCGTTAAGCCTATTTTCCTCCAGCCTTATGGAGGTAACGAGTATAAGCGGAAGTAAAATCGCAACGGTTTCTGTTGTAAGAAAGTCAAAAAACGCAACCAAGATGCCGCCCGCAAGAGCCAGATATGACAAGGCTTTTTCCTTTTTCCGTTCTACCTGAAGAAACAGTATGCACATAAGAAAGCCTATAACAAAGCTGCTCTGATATTCAAGAGAAAGCCCCACATTCCATATATGGATAAAAATCGACGCCAACAAAAGAGAAAGTGCAGTCATATAATTTTTACCTTTTATAAGAATAAAAAGATTTACAAGAAGAAAAATTATAA
>JAUNRD010000175.1 GCA_030535815.1 Clostridia bacterium | reverse complement strand
TTTGCCAAGGAAAACTCTAACGAAGAATTTTGTATGATTAAATCAGGGCTGTTAAAATATATACTTACCAAAATGAAGCTGTTAAGCGAAAAAGATATTTTGAGCGATGAAGCATTGCGGCTTATAAAAAAGATAAAATCCCTTGCATCATCAAAGTGGAACAAGGGCATAAACAATGAAAAAATTGCAAAGGAACTGGGCTATCACCCATACTACCTTAACACGATGTTTATGAAAGCGGAGGGTAAAACCCTTCATAAGTATATTGAGGATGTGAAAATTAAGCGGTCTTGTGAGGCACTTATTATGTCCGATAAGCCCATTGCCGCCGTTGCGGAGGAATGCGGTTTTCCGGATAGCTCAAGCTTTTCGGCATTTTTTAGAAAAAAAGAGGGGGTAAGCCCGAAAAAGTACCGCGAAGAATTTTATACAGGCTGCAGATAAGATGCATATGGGACCGCTTGGAAAATCAGAATAAAACAAAAAAGAGGATGCGTAAGCAAAGCTCCCTAAGAAGCTTTGCTGATGCATCCTCTTTTTATTGTAACATTTTACTTTTTCTCGGGTAAGTACCAAAGACCTGCGGGGATTCCGTGGGTGGTGGTAAGGCGGGCATACTGATGAATGTCCATACCGTCCCTTATTTCGGGGTCTAAGCTTACCACATAGTCCTGACATTTCTTTCTCGCATCTATTGCACCTTCATCGCCTTTTGCATAAAGTGAAAGGGCAATGTGGGCAAGACGGGTATATTCTCCGTGGCGGAGAAGGTATTTCCAGGACATCTCATTGGGAGTGCCTGGGGTAGCTTCGGAAAGTCCTTCTTTAATAAAGGGAAGCATGGCATCAATTTCAGAAACTATCTTGTCGTATTTAGTGTCATCATCGGAATAGTAAAGGTCAGAAAGCCTTTTAAGATAGTCTGATATCCTGCTACCGTCACGATGGAAGGTGCCACGGAAATATTCCTCTGAAACATCAGAAAATTCACTTTCTCTGTCCCAGAGTGCACGGCACATTCCGTACATGGAAAGATTGACAGGAGCCCACACCCTCTGAAGCTGACAGCTTACCATACCGTCAATTCCGAAATCCTTTAAGTTTTTCATATCGTCGTGTAACACGTTGGCGTTACGGTAGCTTCCTGCCTCGGTCTGATAGTTCCACATTAAGTGATAGTCAAAGATAAAGGAGTCGCCTTTGAAAATCTTCTGCCAGTCAGAAAGGAAGTTAACAAGATAGCCTGTGGGAGCAGCGTTAAAGCTTACCTTGTTTCTTACATATTCGATTGCACCGGGGTTTTCGTCCTTGTGAATTTCCTTCATAGTCTTATTATACTTTCGGGAAATGGGGGCAAACATCAAGGTAAAGCGGTCGGGAGTTTTAATTGTATAGTGCTCCGGCGGGAACATAAGGTCAAGGTAAAGCAAAAATACAACCTTGGCAGAAATGCCCTCCTTTGTAAGCTTTTCGTCAAGCTCGTTAAGCATTAAAACATAATAGTCGGAAGGTCTCATCTTGCGGCATTCTTCGCATTCGCAGTGGTTGTTTATTGCATCGGCAAGCCAGAAGTGAAGATAGTCAACCTTTGGGTTTTTCTTTAAGTAATCAACTATTCCGTTTGTCATACGGTCCCTTGCTTCGGGATTTGAATAGCAAAGGTTTGTGTTAAAAAGATTGCCCTTCCAGAGGTCACGTTTTCCGTCAATTTCGGCAAAGAGGCTTTTGACATCCGCGGGAACTTCCTTGTCATAGTTGCTCCAGCCGTGGCCCTCTTCACCCACCAAAGGATAGGTCCAGCCGTGACCAACCTTGTGATAGGAAAGACCGCGGAGGGCGATTTCCTCCTCAACACGGCGGGTGATTAATGCGGTTTCCTCCTTGGAGAAGGTATATTCGGGATTGTAGAAGGTGTTGTAATTGAAAAAGTGCCAGGGGTTGTGGAACTGAATGAAATATTCGTTCATACCCATTTTGGGAAGCCAGCTTATGATGTTTGTAATTATCTCATAGTTTACGCAGCCTTCCAAGCATATTCCTCTGTGATGATAGGAAGGGGTATAGTCATATGAATAAGTTAAGTCTTCTTTGGTAAGTGCCTTTTTGGGGATAAATTCACCGTCGATGCCGGGGCGGTACCAGCGGCAACCCAAATGCTCAAGATATTTATAAACGGCAAAAAGAACGGATCTTTCGTTTGAGCCGCTTATATAGCCCTTGCCTTCGGTAACATCAATAATTACTCTGTCATCCTTGCTTGTTTCTTCTGACAAAAGACCGACATAAAGCATAATTTCGGTTTTTTCGTCAAATGAGGAAACTGTAGCCTGGTCAATTAAAATTTCTTTATCCACCAGTCTTATATACTTTGAAAGCTCGGAAAGCGCAAAGTCAATTGTGGCAGAACCCGATTTTTTACATAAAAAAATTCTTCTCATAACTTCATCTCCTTTTTGTTAATTATACAACTTAGAAGGGCAGGAGTCAACAAAATAAAGGTGGATTTTTTTGACGGACGTGCTTGACTTTGGGTGGGTATGTGTGATAGACTTTAGTAAAGAATTTTAGGGAGCTGACAGTATGTGGATATGGTATCGTGACGACTTTGAAATTTACCACGGAATGAAGCAGAATTTTGACCGCGAGAGACCCGGGAATATGCTCTGGCCTGCGTTCTGGAAAATGGATTCCTGGAACACAAACGTGGTTTTCAAAAAGACATATAACTTAAAAGAGGAGACAACATTTACTGCCTATGCCGAGGGCGACGGCTATGTAAATGCCCACGGAAGGCTTTTGCCATTGGGCGAGGAGATAAAAATCGGTCCCGGCGAGGTTAATATATCGGTAAACATCGGAAGTATGGAAACCCTGCCTGCTCTTTTTATCGAGGGTGAAGTGATTCATACCGACGAGAGCTGGACGGCAACAAACTTCAGGGAAAATCTCCCCGTCGGATATTCCTCACTCTACAAGGATAAAAACGTAAAGCCCGAAAACATTCCCTATATGGAAACAAAGTATCTTCCGGGGCTTACGAAAATGGTAAACGGCGGCCATCTTTTCGACTTCGGATGCCTGCTTAACGGCGTGCCCGAGGTTATCTGCGAAAAGGCGGTTGACCTTTATTTCGGCGAAACGGAAGAGGAGGCAACGGATATTTCGGGCTGTTATCTCTATCAGAAAAACGTGGGTAAGGATACGAAAATCAAACGAAGAGGCTTTCGCTATATCTATGTGCCCGAAACAGAGGGCGTAAGAGTCAGCATCAGCGCAAAGCATCAGTTTGTGCCGATTAAGGTAAAGGGGCGTTTCCGTTCCGGGGACGAGGTTCTTAACAGAATATGGTCAGTGGCGGAGGAAACATACAAAATGTGCAGCGGCTTATTCTTTATCGACGGCGTAAAGCGCGACCGCTGGATATGGTCGGGCGATGCATATCAGAGCTATTTTGTAAATCCCTACATTTTCTTTGACGAAGAGATAAACAAGCGCACCATAAGGGCGCTTCGGGGAAACAAGCTGACCGACCAGCACCTTAACACAATCGTTGACTATTCGATGTACTGGATTATGTCAATAGAAAACGAATATATGATGACGGGCGACGTTGATTTTGTTGCTTCAATGTACGATAAAGCGGAAGCTATGATTAATATTTTATTAAAACATAGATATAAAAACGGCTTTATAGAAAAGCGCCCCGGTGACTGGATATTCATAGACTGGGCAGATATGGATAAGGACGGAGCATTATCGAGTGAGCAGATGCTTTTCTTAAATTGCCTCAATGTAATGGCAAGGCTTTCAAAGCTACTTAAAAAGGACGGAAGAAAATATGCCCGCGAAGCTAAAAAGCTTAAGGAAAACATCGACAAATTCTTCTGGGATGAGGAAAAGGGCGCATACATAAACTGCTTTGAGTCGGGAAAGAGGAATGTTACAAGGCATCCTAACATCTTCGCCCTTCTTTATGATATAGCCTCTGAAGATAAAAAGAAAACTATCCTTGAAAAGGTTATTCTTTCAGACAGTGTCCCTGCTATTACAACGCCTTATTTCAAGTTTTTTGAAATGGATATGCTGGCAAAATACGGCTATCTTGATAAGGTAATGGAAGAAATAAAAAGCTACTGGGGCGGAATGCTTTCCCTTGGTGCAACCACCTTCTGGGAAGAGTATGATCCCAAAAAGCAGGGGAAGGAGCACCTTTCAATGTACGGCGGGCCATATGAAAAGAGCTTATGCCACGCCTGGAGCGCAAGCCCCATTTACTTAATCGGAAGATATTTCCTCGGCGTATATCCCACAAAAGCAGGCTATGAAACCTTTAATGTCGAGCCAAAACTTTCCTATTTTGACTCTCTTAAATGCGAAATTCCCGTAAAGGACGGAATTTTGTACATTGATTATGACGGTGAAAAGCTGGAAGTTGAGTGTGACCGCGAGGGCGGAACATTGATTGTTGACGGAAGGAAAACCGAAATTCCCGTTATATAAAAAGAAAACCGCATTCGCCAAGCGAATGCGGTTTTTATGTGCTTATTTATTTAAGTACTTTGCAACCTCTGCTGCAACAAGTCTTGTAAGCTCTTCAATATCCATTGAAGTTCCGGAAGGCTGAATGTCAGACTTTCCGTCGGAGGAGAAGAGCTTCATCTTCTTCATGCTCTCCTGCTTAACAGCTTCAACTGCGGCGGGAATAAGGTCGATAAGACCTTTATCCATACTGGAGAACTTCTTGAATTCTGCTTCAACTGCGGCAACGTTAATATCGGTAAAGATATTAACCTTGCTGATACCTACCTTGATTGCCTG
>JAUNRD010000174.1 GCA_030535815.1 Clostridia bacterium | reverse complement strand
AAAAGCTTTGTGGTTTTCCTTATTTTAATAATTTCAATTATTGTAAAGCTGTGGATGAGCCTCTTTTACAGAAAAGTGGGAAAGATTATTTCCTCATCCGTTTTAATGGCAAACTCCAAGGACTCCTTTAACGACGTTATATCAACGGGCGCTGTATTTCTGACAACCCTTCTTTATGCCGTAACAGACATTAATCTTGACGGCTATGTGGGACTTATTGTTGCGCTTTTCATTATGTATGCAGGCTTCGGCGTGCTTAAGGAAACCTTTGACAATATCTTAGGAACGGTTCCCGATGCAGCATTGGTACGCTCCATAACGGAAAAGCTTAACTCATACGAGGGAGTGCTTGGTATTCACGACCTTGTGGTGCACAGCTACGGCCCCGAAAAATATTTTGCTTCGGTACACGTTGAAGTTCCCTACGATGTGGATATACTCTTAAGCCACGATATGATTGACAATATTGAGCGGGAATTCAGGGAGATTGAAAATATTAATCTTGTCATTCACTTGGATCCCATTGTTACGGATGATGAAGAGGTTAACGAGCTTAAGGCTAAGACCATTGAAATTGTAAAGGGAATAAACTCGCTTTACGGAGTTCACGATTTTCGTATGGTAAGGGGTGAAACTCATTCCAATCTGATTTTTGATGTGGGAATTCCCGTGGGGGATAAAATCACGGAAGGCGAATTAAAAGAAAAAATTTCCTCCGAGGTAGGTAAAATTGACGAAAAGCTTTTCTGTGTGATAACCGTTGACAGAAATCTTGTATGAAAAAAGGCAGGCAAAATTAAATTTGCCTGCTTTTTCAGTTCCGGAAGATAACAGAAAATTCACAATATATACACAAAAATTTCCATATAATGTAAAGAGATTTATATTGACCGTAACTTATTTTTTTGATAAAATAAAGTCAGAATAAATACGTTTAAGAAAGGCGTGATTTGATGAAAATGACAAAGAAATTGACAGCGGTGCTTATGAGCATTTTTATGCTTATGACACTTATCCCCGGAAGCTGGCTTACAGCATTTGCGGAAGAGCCTCCTGTTTTGGTTACCAAAATAGATGTGCCCTCCGGCGGATTTGAGATCGAAAGAGAGAAAAAGACATCCGTAATGGCGGTAATAGAACCCGAGAATGCCACAAATCCCGCTCTTAAATGGGTTATTGCAGACCCGACTGTTGCAGCATTTATGTGGGACGGAAACGAAGTGGCAACTCTCGAGACGGACGTCATCGGTCCCGACGTTGTAATAAAGGGGATTAAGAAGGGAAAAACCACAGTAACAGTAACGGCACGGGACGGAAGCGGAACAGAGGCTACCTTTGATGTTGATGTTCTGCCCAAGGAGTGTGCGGTTATTCTTAGAACGACTCCCGTAGAAGGCGGAACAGCAAGCCCCGAAGGTGCGCATAAAGAAGGAACCATTGTTACCGTTAGGGCAGAGGCGAACGAGGGCTATAGCTTTGTGAAGTGGACAGAGGACGGAATTGATGTATCAACTGATGCAATCTATACCTTCACGGTGGAAAAAGACCGAGTGCTTACTGCGGTGTTTGAGAAAAACAGCTATAAGGTTACGTGGGATAACGGCGACGGCGGAAGCTATGAGCAGTCCGTAAAATACGGTGACGTTATAACAATTCCCACAAGTGATCTTTTTAATGAAACGGTAAGAAAAACAGGTCATACATTAGCTTCCTGGGAGGGGTATACCGAGGGTATGACAATGCCCGCAGAGGATGTGACTTTTACCGCCTCATACGAAGTAAACAGCTATAAGGTTACGTGGGATAACGGCGACGGCGGAAGCTATGAGCAGTCCGTAAAATACGGTGACGTTATAACAATTCCCACAAGTGATCTTTTTAATGAAACGGTAAGAAAAACAGGTCATACATTAGCTTCCTGGGAGGGGTATACCGAGGGTATGACAATGCCCGCAGAGGATGTGACTTTTACCGCCTCATACGAAGCAAACGAATACACCGTAAGCTTTAATGCAGGCGGAGGAGAAGCGATTGAAGCAATTACCGTAACCTATGATGAGGCCTATGGCTCCCTTCCCGAGGCATCGGACGTTACGGGACTTACGTGCGACGGAAACTGGTATCTTACAGATGCTGACGGTAATGTTACAGATGAAATAATCACGGCAGAAGCAATAGTTAAAACCGCACGTAACCATACACTTTCTGTAAAGCGAGATGTTGCCGAACCGATTCTTTCAATCAATCTTACGGCACCGGGATGCATTTCTGATGACTATGGCTATTACAATCCCGAAAACTCCACAAGAATAATTACTGTAACCGTCGGTAATAAAAATGATGATGTATTAACCTACAGCTATGAGTGGTATAAGGAAGGAGAATTGGTTTCAGACAGCGACACATATGATGATGTATTAACCCTTGCCGGAAACGTATCTGACAGCGGAACTTATAAAGTTGTTGTAAAGGCTGAACTTGATGGAGGAGCCGGGATAGCATCGGAAGAAGCGGCAGCATCAGCCGAGGCGGAAAAGGTAGTAACAATACGCCGTATTTCAAATACACTTTCCTATGATGCGGTAGGTGGAGAAAACGCACCGGGCAGCCACTATACGAACGGCGAAAGAATCACAGTTGCTTCAGGTATTCCCGTAAAGGAAGGCTATCGCTTTGAAGGCTGGAACACAAAAGCGGACGGAAGCGGTATATCTTATCCGGGTGGAAGCGAATATATATTTGAAGGGGATAACGGAAACGGCGGTTTGAAAGTTACTCTTTATGCCATTTGGGTTGAAAAGGAAGTAATTACTGTTGATGAAGCTCTTCAGGAATTTACCTATGACGGAGAGGCGAAAGCATTTGAGATAAAAGGCGATGTCACGGAAGGCTTTACAGTTAAGTATAAAAAAGGCGATGATGAAGTAACAGCCCTTGATGCCGGAACTTATGACGTTGTAATTACACGTGACGAGGACGACTCTTATAAGAAGTTTGAAAAGACAGTTACCGGCGGACTTGTGATAAACAAGGCGACTCATACCATTACAGAAGATGACCTCCCCGTGGCAGGACGTATTGCGAAAGGAAAAACTCTTTCTGAAGTAAAGCTTACTCCTTATGAGCTTAAGGACGAAGAAGAAAATGTGATAGGAACCTTTGAATGGGCAGAGCCCGATGAGGTTTTAAGTGAAAGCGGCACTTTCACAAAGGAAATAAATTTTGTCCCCGCTGACAGTAACAACTATAACGAACAGAACTTTGAAATATCCTTAAGAGTTTTTGTGAATCTCGGAAGCGTGGGCGGAGATGATACCAGATACTTTAACATTCAGTTTGAATCCAACGGCGGAAGCTATGTTTCCATTCAGAATGTAGAAGAGGGAATGAAGGTTAAGGAGCCCAAAGCACCCACGAAGGAAGGATATGAATTTGCAGGCTGGTTTACCGATAAGAAGCTTACAAAGGAATATAACTTCAGCAAAAAGGTAACTGAGGGCTTCACTCTTTATGCGGCATGGGAAGAGGAAGGAAATGAGGATAATCAGATAGTTCTTACCATTGATAAGAAAAAGGCAATCGTTTTCGGTGAAACCGTAACAAACGACGTTGCACCGATAATTGCAAACGACAGAACAATGCTTCCCATAAGATTCATTGCAGAAGCCCTTGGCGCAGAGGTGACCTGGGACGAAGAAAAAAGAGAAGTTACAATTTCCCGCGATGATACAGAAATTGTTATCACCATTGATTCTGATGAGGCAAAGGTTGGCTGGGAAAGGGTTAAGCTTGACAGTGCTGCTTTTATAGAAAACGACAGAACATATCTTCCCTTAAGATTCGTAGCCGAAAACTTAGGCGCGAAGGTAGAATGGATAGAGGATGAAAGACAGGTTATTATAACAAAATAAAAGCTGCAGGGGCTGATAACATCAGCCCCTTTTTGCTGTCTTGACGGAAGTGCGCTTTTGTGTTAAAATACAGCTTGTGTTTTCAAAGAGAGGCGGTTTATTATGGATAAACAGACGGAAACAAAAATTGAAGCAATAATAAAAGAAGCGGGAAAAATTATGCTTTCGGCCCGCTATAAAAATATGAATGTGGACGAAAAGACAGGATGTGCAAATTTCGTAACCGAATACGATGTATTGGTGCAGAAATTCCTTGAGGAAAAATTCCTCGAATTAATCCCCGAAGCAAAATTCCTCGCGGAGGAAGAGGGAGAAGACGAAAACAAGGTTGGCGACGGCTTAACCTTTATAATAGATCCGATAGACGGAACAAGCAACTTTATGTATAATATGAACCTGAGTGCAATTTCCGTTGCCATCGCAAAGGATAAAAAGACCATATTCGCTGCCATATATAATCCCTATGCCGATGAATATTTTACGGCAAAAAGAGGGGTAGGAGCTTATCTTAACGGAGGTAAAATAAGCGTTTCTTCCGTTAAGGCATCAAGTTCTCTGGCACTTATCGGAACGGCGGCGTATTATAAGGACTCCATTGGAGATAAAACGGTAAAAATGTTTGAAAAGGTTTTTTATTCCTTCGGGGACATAAGACGATGCGGCTCTGCAGCCATTGATTTATGCAATATTGCAAAGGGAAGCGCCTCGGCATTTTTTGAATATGTCCTGTCCCCCTGGGACTATGCGGCAGGGGCTTTGATTGTTACAGAGGCGGGAGGATATATCACCGACTTTAAGGGAGAGAGCCTTCTTGACAGATATGAAAAAAGTACCGTCCTTGCAGCAAATAACGTCGTTTTCGATGAAGCTTTTGAAATTTGTAAAAAAATTTACTGATTGTTCATTTTTCTC
>JAUNRD010000173.1 GCA_030535815.1 Clostridia bacterium | reverse complement strand
TGGGGATTTTTCCTTGTTTCATACTATATGGGAATGAAGGACATAGTTTTAATAAAACCCAAAAAGAAAAAAAGCTCCGGAACAATGAAAAAGTAATAAAAAAGTGCTTGTCCAAAGGACAAGCACTTTTTTATATGCTCATTTCGCCTCTTATATTTTCTTCCATCATATTTTTTACCGTGGATGCGTCATAGCCCTTACTGAAGAGATAGTAAAGCTTACAAACTGCCGCCTCGGTTGTTATGTCGTGTCCGCTTACGGCACCTGCTCCTTTTAAGGCGCTGCTGGTTTCATATGTGCCGAGCGCCACACTTCCTTCGGGGCACTGGGAACAAACCGTAATAACCGTTCCCGACTTAAACGCCTTTTCAATAATCGGAAGAAGCTCATTTTCCGATGCAGGAATGTTTCCCGCACCGAAGGTTTCTATTACTATGCCCTTTAATTTTTCTGTCATTATGGATTCAAAAAGTTCAAACTGTATGCCGGGAAAAACCTTTATAACGCCTATAGGCACAGGTCTGAAGCGACATGCCTTGAACTTTCCCTTACAAAAGCTTTTGCTTAATGACTGATTGTACTTTATTTCTATTCCCGCCTCTGCCAAAAGAGGGAAATTCGGAGACTTAAATGCAATAAGCCCGTCGGCAGAATATTTTGTGGCACGGTTTCCCCGCATTAATTTTCCGCCGAAATAAAGGCACACTTCGTTTACAATGCCGCCTGCGGCAATCATTAAAGAGGTAATTAAGTTATCCCTTCCGTCGCTTCTTATTTCGCAAAGCGGTATCTGCGAGCCCGTGAGAACAACGGGTTTTGAAAGATTTTCAAGCGAGAAGGACAAAGCCGATGCAGTATACGCCATGGTGTCTGTTCCGTGAAGGATAACAAAGCCGTCAAAATCATCGTAGCGCTTTTCAATTTCCTCAGAGATTTTGTTCCACTCGTGCAAGGTCATATTTGACGAATCAAGAAGCGGATGCATTTCCACCAATTCAAAGTCCGGAATTTCTTCCCTCTTTAAGTCATCAATTTCCTCCAGTGCTCCTTTGAAATACCCCTCCTTCGGGGCATAGCCCTTGTCCGTCTTAGTCATTCCTATGGTGCCGCCCGTATAAATTATACACACCTTTTTCATATTACTTCTCCTTAAATTCAGGAAGAGCCTCAAGGCTCCTTTCAAGAATCCCGTTCATATAAGCAATTGCAGTTCCGTAGTTTGTCATCGGCACATTCTGCCTTTTAGCCGCGGAAAGCCTTACCGCCATTTCGTGCTCCGTTGCCATACAGCCACCGCAGTGGATGATAAGCTTATAGGGCGTTAAATCCTCGGGGAAGTCCTTTCCCTGAGTGTGTGTAAAACTTATTTTCTTACCGGTAAAATCGCATATCCAGCCCGGAAGCTTAACCGTTCCTATATCCTTACACTGTCTTTTGTGGGTGCAGGCTTCGCAGATTAAAACATTGTCCCCGTCCTTAAGACCGGAAAGCATTTTTGCCCCCGAAACCGCATCGGAAAGAGTCCCCTTATATCTTGCCATTAAAATAGAAAATGATGTAAGGAGAATATCACAGGGTGTTTCCTTACGGATTTTTCCGAACACCTGACTGTCGGTTATTACAAGGCGGACATCTCCGCTTTTTTTAAGGGTTTCGGCATATTCTGAGTCTCTTACGCAAACTGCGTGGGCACCTGCTTCAAGTACATCCCTTATTACCTGCTGCTGCGGAAGGATAATCCTTCCCTTCGGGGCTGACTCATCTATGGGCATAACCAGAATCACCCTGTCGCCCGCATTTAATATGTCACCTATTATTCTTTTATCTTCGCCGTCTTTTTTGGTAAGAGCGGCGATTTTTTCTTTTAATTCTTCTAATCCCTCGCCGGTTACAGAGCTAACCGAAAGCCCGTCTGCCTTTTTAATATCGGCCTTGGTAAACACCTCGATGTACTTTGTGCCCTTTTCATTGAAAAGAGAAATAAGCTCCTTCTCCGTTTCGGTTATGCCTTTTTCGGGATCGATTGCAAGAATTGCGATATCACATTCATTCAGCACCTTTTTGGTTTGCTCCACCCTTAAAGTGCCAAGAGTTCCCTCATCGTCAAAGCCCGGGGTATCTATTATGACCACGGGGCCGAGAGGCAGAATTTCCATTGCCTTTTTGACCGGGTCCGTGGTTGTTCCCGGAACATCCGACACAACAGAAAGCTTCTGATTTGTAAACATATTTACAAGGCTGGATTTTCCCGCATTACGCTTTCCGAAAAATCCGATATGTATTCTTTCGCCCGAAGGCACACTGTTAAGTCCCATATTATTCTCCTTTAACGAGGCTGTCGCCTCTTCCCATATCAATAGTGCATCCTGCTTCCTTTATGCATTCTTCCAGCATTTTAAGTCCTTCTGCGCTTTCGGCTCCGCTATGTGCCTTATTGTCGTAAAGGGCGTATTTATCCCTGACGGAAGCAGGCGAAAGGTTTGGCATAACTACGTTTGCCCCCGCCTTTATTCCCTCAATTCTTCCGTCGCCCGCTGCGGTTGCAAGGGCAGTTGTTGCAGGAAGAAGTACATTTTTATTCATTATCCTTATTAACGAAAGCATCATAAGCGTTTTTTCAACGCTTCCTGCGCCGAAGGAATTAAAGGGCGTATCCTTATGGGGTAAAAACGGCCCGATTCCCACCATATGCGGCTTGAATTCCTTTATAAACAAAAGCTCGGAGGCTAAATGTTCATCCGTCTGATAGGGGCTTCCCACCATAAAACCGCAGCCCACCTGAAATCCTAAATCTTTAAGGTCATAAAGGCATCTGATACGGTTATCGTAGGAAAGGGTGTCAGGATGGATTTTCCCGTAATGCTCCTTATTACAGGTTTCGTGACGGAGAAGATATCTGTCCGCTCCCGCGTCCTTATAGCGTTTATATGTATCACGGCTTTTTTCGCCCAATGAAAGTGTTACGGCACAAGTTGGATAAAGCTCCTTTATCCTTATAACGGTTTTTATCATTTCTTCGTCGTTATCAACCTCTCCGCCCTGAAGAACAAAGGTGGAAAAACCAAGCTTATAGCCCGTTTCACAGGCAGATAAAATTTCGTCGGCACTTAAGCTGTAGCGGCTTACGTTTTTGTTGCTCTTTCTTATACCGCAGTAAAAGCAATCGTTTTTGCAGACGTTCCCGATTTCGATGAGCCCTCTAAGATACACCTTGTCTCCGTAGGTTTCGCTTCTTGCATCAACTGCCTTTTTTGCAGCATAAGACCTTATTTCATCGTCAAAGCCCGACAAAAGAGCCGTAAGGGCAGAAAGCTCTGCCCCTTCGCCCTTATAAAGCTTATCAATCAGCCTTTTCATATCTTTGCATAGGCGGTTTTAGTGCTTACACCGCTGAGTCTTCCTATTTTTCCAGAAAGCGCACTTATCTCATCCTCGGGTGCATCCATAGCAATGCTTATGATGCAGATATTCTTTTCTCTGTAAGGAAGTCCCATTCTTCCTATGATATAGGGTGCATAGGCGTGAAGAATGGCATTTATCTCATCCACCTTTTCCCCGTTTTCAACTATTATACTTACTGTTGCAACTCTTGTTTCCATAAAAATTCTCCTGTTATTATTTTATAAAAAATGCCCTTTAAGCCAAACGCCTAAAGGGCATAAGAAATGCACTTCGGCGAAGGATGTTCCCACACCTTAGATTATCTCTCATTATATATTTTTTTATTCATTTT
The DNA here is from genome assembly GCA_030535815.1 of Clostridia bacterium. GTDB lineage: Bacteria > Bacillota > Clostridia > CAKSNL01 > HGM11501 > HGM11501. The sequence continues at coordinate 1,103 of JAUNRD010000173.1, read as the reverse complement.
GTCAATAATCAGCGTAAAAGTAACGTGACAGTAGCGTGACTTTAATTATCCGTATATTTCAACAATTGCGCCTGTGCTCTGTGCAATTACTCTTGATTCAACATAAGCAAAGCCGTCCTTTACGGTAAAGGGAGCATCGCACTCGTTCCATACGTCGTAGAATTTTGTGCCTTCCCTGTAGGGAACTTTAAGCACGGTTCCTTCGTAAGTATGATAGCCTCTGTTAAAGATTGTATACATACATCTTCCGTCACCGGGGTACTTATTTACACAAACAGAATCGTGACCTGACTCGATCATTGTTTCGGGATAGTCCGATGAGAAGCAGTCTGCATATTCCTTCTTTATGTGGAAGGATTTAGCCATAAAGCGTCTTCCTCTTGATTCCTCCACATCCCAGAAGGAGTCATAAATTGCTTCACCGTTGAAGAAGGTTGCCTTTAAGGGCTGCCAGGAAAGGTGACGCATAGCCATAGGAAGAATGAGCTGAACAATTTTCGGGAATGCAAAACGGTAAATATCCGTAAACACTCTGCCGTAAATGTCCGATCCATCCTCGGAATGTCTTCCCTGTTCAATCATATCGTTTATGGAATCCAAAATATAATAACTGATATTACAGTCAATATAGCGGGCATTGATGTCAGCCGCATAGTATTCACCGTAGAGAACCACATCCTCGGGAACAGTATCCTTAAGCTCTGATATAAATGTTCTGTCGGTCTTTAAGAGGTTGGAAGGAATTTCGTGACCGTGACCGTCTGCATAGCATCGGTTATCAACTCTTAAGCTGAATTCGTCAACATATAAAAGTCTTACGCCGGTTTCCTCGTGAACTCTGGGATACATTTTAAGAGCATGGTCTCTCCAGGTTTTATTTGCGTGACACATTCTGAAAGAGTCGTTTCTTATTCCGATATATCTTCCTGCGGCATTCTGCACACGGAGTGTGGGGAAATATTCCTTTGCCTCGGGATAAACCTCAGACAGGAGTGTGGGATGCATATAAAGGGAAATTTCGGCACCCGTCGCCTCGGAAACATCCTTTAATGCCGCCTTGAAGTTTTCAAGACCGCCCAGTCTGTCATAGTCATACTGACCGA
>JAUNRD010000172.1:1473-4851 GCA_030535815.1 Clostridia bacterium | reverse complement strand
GTGTTAGCCCAGATGTCATAAGCTTCGTCGTCATCCTCATAAATGGTAACCCAGAGCCTGTCCACAGGAATTTCCATAACCTCTGTGATGAATTCCCACGCCCAGGGAATAACTTCCTTCTTGAAGTAATCACCGAAGGAAAAGTTACCCAGCATTTCGAAGAACGTGCCGTGACGGGCTGTGTGTCCTACGTTTTCGATATCGGGAGTTCTGATACACTTCTGGCAGGTGGTAACTCTCTTTCTGGGGGGAGTTTCCTTTCCTGTGAAGTAAGGCTTTAAGGGAGTCATTCCCGCATTTATAAGAAGTACCGAGGGGTCATTTTTCGGAACAAGAGGGAAGCTTGGCATACGAAGATGTCCCTTTGTCTCGAAAAATGCAAGATATTTTTCTCTTATTTCGTTAAGTCCTAATTTCTGCATTTCGCATCTACCTTTCAATCGGTGTACATACTACACCTATTTTAATCACTATATTATACCACTTATATATTCCAAAGTCAACCCCAATTATGGGCTGTAATCAAAGAAAAGCCCTCGCTTTGCGAGGGTTTTTATCACAGTTTTATGAGTGAATCCACTTCCTGTTGGGTAAGCTTCAAGGAAGCACCGGCAGCAGAGCTTTGAAGATGCGCCGAATTTTTGCATCCCGCAATGGGAATTGTCTGAAAATCTTCGTTTGAGCAAAGAGCTGCAATAACAATTTCGGCAACGCTTACGGAATATTTAACGGAAAGCTCCTTTATTATTTCAAAGCGCTTAAGATTTTTCTCCGTCATAAATCTTGCATAGGCTTTTTTGCTTTTAACTTCTTCTATGCCCAAAGTATCGAGCTTTGAGAAAAAGCCCTTTGCCTGGGATTCAAAAGCAAATACGGGCATTTTGGTATCTTTGAAGAACTTATATTCTTCATCGTTCATCAATACCAAAGTAGGATCCCCCATCTCTTTTATGCCTTCGGCAACGCTGTACTGAATCTGGCTTGATGAAATTAAGGGAAGATTGTTCTTTTTTGCATACTTGTTTGCTTCTGCAATTCTTTTATTTGTCCAGTTTGATACACCGATATAACGAACTTTTCCTTCTTTAACGAAGGAGCCCAGGGTATCCATAATTCCGTCAACCGGCAGCTCTTCTGCATCACGGTGAAGCCAGTAAATATCAATATAGTCCGTGCCTAAATGCTTAAGGCTCTTTTCAAGGTCTCCCCTTATATCCGCATCCGACAGGCGGTGCACATTCATTGTTGCAAAATCAGGGTGTGAGCCCTTTGTTGAAATTATAACATCGTCACGTCTGCCCCGGTATTTCATCCAGCGGCCGAGAAGTTTTTCGCTTCTGCTCTTTTCTCCGGGCACCCAGTCAGAGTAGATAAGCGCCGTATCAAGAACATTTCCTCCAAGAGCGAAAAACTCATCCAGAAGGGCGTAGGATTCCTCCTCGTTCGTAAGCAGACCGTATGAATCCGTACCGAGGGCAATGGGGCTTACATAAAGCTCTGTACCGCTTAATAACACTTTTTCCATATCAATTACTCCTGAACGAAACACTTAAGTATGTCATCTATGTTGTCCTCGTTGAATGCTACCGCAACAACGGATATCATAGTGTTTCCCTTTTTGCGTGCCAGAGATGTCTGCATAACCGTAAGTTCCTCAGCCTCTCCGTAAACTGTTACAGATTTATAGTTCTCTTCACCGATTTTTTTATCTTCCTGAGAAATAACTTCAAGCCCGGAGTTATAAAGGCCTTCGGAAATAGCTTTGATATATTCATCCTCAGTAATTGCAACATTTCCTATCGTAAGCAGAGTTTCTTCAAACATAACAGCAACCTGGGACCCGGTATCGGGATTCTGGCAAACCATATCATAATAAATTCCGTCGCCGGCTTCGATTCCTGCAATTTCTTCATCGGTCGCAAATATCCAGCCTTCCGGTTTAGTGAAGGTAATATCCGCAAAGGTACTTTCATATGTATCTCCGGTTATTTTTCCCTTTTCGGGCATACTTGTCTCGGGTGCTTCGGCATATTTAACCTCGCCGGATTTTTCGGCACATCCTGCAAAGGCAAATGCAAGTACCGCCACAAGTATAAGTGCTAATATTCTTTTCATATTTTTTCTCCTTTAGTCAAGTGTAAATACTTTCTTAAGAAGGGGCTGTGCTCCCGTCTCAGGATCCATTTCCATAATCAAAATATCTTTCATATATTCGTTCCACTTGTCAACAACAGGGCTTTCTGCCTGCACCTTTGCGGCATACTCCACGCCCTTTTCGCATTCGTAGTAGCCGAACATTTCACAGCCTACGTTCCATATTGTATAGTTTTTGATTCCCGCTGCCTTTAATACCTCAACCATTTCGGGCCATATCTCATTGTGACGCTTGATATATTCATCAAGTGCTCCTTCCTTAATCATACCTTTCCATGCGTACTTTTCCATAATTTAGTCCTCCTTTTTAGTATTTATATTATTAACGCTTAAAAGTGTAAGCGTATCATCCGATACCTTAAACTCAAGATGCATACCGGCATATTCAAAAGCATATATCCTCTTTTCGTCCTCTATATATGACGGTCTGGGGTCGCTTTCAAGAATTTTTATAACAGCATTTCTTTTTTCTTCCGGGATTAATTTCTCCACCTCTTCCGGCACATCAACCTTGAGCGAGTATGAAAGCTTTTCTTCTGCAAAGCCGCCCTTTGCTTCGGGGTGCGAATCCGTAAAAGCGAGATAAGGCTTTATGTCGTAAATAGGCGTTCCGTCCATAAGATCAGCGCCTGATACGTGAAGTACCGTGCCGTATTCTTTTGTTTTTTCCACGCCTGAAAGCTTAACAGAAGAAAGTCCTATGGAATTCGGGCGGAAGCTTGACCTTGTGGCAAAAACTCCAACCCTTTTATTTCCTCCCAGTCTCGGCGGTCTCACCGTGGGAGACCAGGTATCTCTTTTATTTTCCGAAAACTCCCAGATAAGCCAGAGGTGTGAAAAGTCCTCTATTCCGCGAAGGGCTTCATCCACTCTGAATTCCTCTTCGAAAACCACCGTTGCAGTAAGGTCTTCTATAAGTCCGCTTTGCCTGGGTATTCCGAACTTTCCCGGAAAATCCGATTTGATTTTTGCAATTACCTTCATTTTTCGTCACCGACCATGTTTACAATCCACATATCGCTCTTTACAAAGAAATATCCGATAAATGCCTTGAGCATATGGGCCAATTGACAGCATAAGAACAGCATCACTGCGGAAATTTCCGTAAAGTAAGCAAGAATAAGTGCTACGGGAACGGAGATGAGCCACATATAGCCGCTGTCAAATATAAAGGTTATGCCTGTTTTCCCGCCTGATCGAAGAGTAAAGTATGCCGCGTGAGAA
>JAUNRD010000172.1:0-1463 GCA_030535815.1 Clostridia bacterium | reverse complement strand
TCAAAGGGCATCATTATTGCCATTATTATGATAAAGTCACGGGCTAAGTGCTTAACCTCTTCTTCAGTATTATAAATTTCGGGGAAAAAGGGTGCTATTATTATCATCACAATACCGACCAAAACACAGCTTGCAACAGAAAAGGCAATGAGTTTGTTGTCAGTATCCCTTGCCTCTTCGAGTTTTCCTGCACCCAAGGTTTGTCCCACAATAATTGCAACGCTTGAGCCTAAGGCGATGAACACTATATTAAATACGTTTGTTACGGTGTTGCATATATTTACCGCACCCACCGTTGCAAGTCCTCTTGTGGAATATGCAAGGGCAAGCATTGTCATTCCCGTTGACCACAAAAATTCGTTAAGCATAAGGGGAATACCCTTTGAAAGCACGTTTTTGGTAAGAGATGCAGACACGCGAAAATTCTTGAAAACCCCGTCTATATAGCTGAAGCGTTCCTTCTTCCTTATCGCTATAAAAAGAACGATTATACATTCTGCAAATCTTGATATAACAGTTGCTGTTGCCGCACCGGCAACACCCATTTGGGGAAAGCCCAATTTACCGAAAATGAGCACATAGTTAAAGCATATATTAACTATTACTGCCGCTATCCCCGCATACATCGGGATTAATGTCTCTCCTGTTTCTCTCATGTTGGAAACAAGGCACTGGTTTACCGTAAAGGGAATAATTCCCACAAGCATTATTTTTATATAAACATCTGCAAAAGCAAGGGTTTTTAAAGGGTCCCCTATTTCACTTCCGTCATTTATAAAGCTCATAATAAGCGGTTCCCTTAAAAAATAAAGAACGGAAATACCGATTAAAACAAGAAAAACAGAAATTACTATTTTTATTCTGAATACGTTTTTTACTCCCTCTTTATCGCCCTTTCCGAAAAACTGGGAAACAAATATCCCCGCTCCCGAAAGGGCGCCGAATACGCTTAAGTTGTAAACCATCATAAGCTGATTCACAATGGAAACACCGTTCATCGCATCCGTTCCCACTCTGCCTACCATTACGTTATCCACCATATTTACTATGTTGGTAAATCCGTTCTGTATCATTATGGGCAGTGCCACAAGCATTACCATTTTGTAAAATTCTTTTGTTCCTATATATTTCTTAAACATATTTCACCTATAAAAATGCGTCCGTTACCGGACGCATCCGTTATATTCTTTTAAGCTTCTCAATTACGTCAATGGCAGTTTTCGCAGAACGTGTAACCATTAAAATGGTATCGTCTCCCGCAATAGAACCAACGATTTCATTCCAGTGCATAGCATCAATTGCCGCAGCTGCCGCCTGGGCAACACCGGGAAGAGTTTTTATTACAACGTCGTTTTCCGCAGAATCCAGTGATACCATACGGTGTTTTAATATGGAGCGAAGACGCTGTTCAACGTCACTTGTCTCCGTCTGTGAATCCGCACGGTAACAGACAATTCCGCTGT
>JAUNRD010000171.1 GCA_030535815.1 Clostridia bacterium | reverse complement strand
GCAAGATGTGCGCTCCGCTTGGGTGCTGATGAGGTTTATATCATTTACCGCCGTTCTATGGACGAGCTTCCCGCTCGTCGTGAGGAAGTGGAGCACGCCATGGAAGAGGGAATAATCTTTAAGCTTTTGACAAATCCCGTGGAAATAACAGGCGACGAAAACGGAAATGTCTCAGGAATAAAATGTGTTGAAATGGAGCTTGGAGAGCCTGACGAATCCGGAAGAAGAAGCCCCGTTGTAAAAGAAGGCTCTGAATTTTCGATTGAATGCGACACGGTTATAATGTCAATAGGTACAAGCCCCAATCCTCTTATAAAGTCCACCACAGACGGTCTTGAAACGAAAAAGTGGGGAGGCATAGTTGCGGACGATGAAACCGGACTTACCTCAATTGAGGGGATTTACGCCGGAGGCGATGCGGTAACAGGTGCCGCTACCGTAATTCTTGCCATGGGTGCAGGAAAGCAGAGCGCCGTGGCAATAGACGAATATCTTAAAAATAAAAAGTAGCAGCAAAAGCCATCAACCGTCGGTTGATGGCTTTTTAATTTTAATATAACATCGGCTGTATCTGCCGTCCTGCCATAGCGGCGGATAAGGTGGGTAGAATTTTGTCCATATCGGCAACCAGTGAGCGAGGTTTTTTCCCCGGATCATCCTGACCGAAGGGAACAAAATATATGTTTCTTGAATTTAAGAGAACACCTATGTTTTTAGCACTCATAGAAAGTCCGTCATTGGTGGAAACGGCAAGAATTACCGGGGAATTATTGCGAAGAACCGACTTTGCCGCCAGTGTAACCGTGTTTTCGTGAAGACCGGATGCAAGGCGGGCAAGGGTGGCGCCTGAGCAGGGAGCAATAATTAAAGCATCTGCCATCCTTTTGGGGCCTAAAGGCTCAACCTCGGTTTCTTTTGTCAATACATCCTTTCCCGTTATGGTTTTTATTCTTTTTATAAAGTCCTCCGCTGTGCCGAAACGGGTATCTGTGGTTGCGGATTTTTCGCTCATTATGGGAATAACGTCAATTCCCGAAGCCAAAAGCTTTTCCATTTGGGGAATAACCCTTGAAAAGGTGCAAAAAGAGGCGGTCATGGCAAAGCCGACCTTTAATCTGTCATCGTTTTCCGTAAAAACACCTCCTTTTATCGGAATTTATTATTTAAGTAAATTAAGAACACTGCTTCCGATTATGCGCCCTGCGGAAACCGGGGCACATTTTCCGGGAAGCCCCAAAGCCCATATGACGCGGATGCCAAGAAGAGATGCTTCAGCCATATCCACTCCGCCGGGACGGGAGGCAAGGTCGATTATTAAGGCATCCTTTTTAAGGCAGGATAAAACCTCCTTCGTTATAACGCGGGAGGGCGCGGTGTTTATGATGAGGTCCATGTCTTTTGCAGATTCGGATAAAAGTGAGGTATTTATGGTGTCAAAGCCGTAAATTTCATTCCACACAGATGCCTCGTGGCTTCTGCTTGCCACGGCAACACGGCTTCCGAAAGCACGAAGAAGAGGTGCTGTTACCCTTCCTATTCTGCCGGAGCCTATGACAAGGCTCTTTGTGCCAAATAGTGTTACGGGCATTTCGCGGATTGCAATTTCGATTGCGCCTTCTGCCGTAGGTACGGAGTTTTTAATCTGAAACTCCTCGGAATCGTAATAGTCATAAAGCTTTATTCCTGCTTCTTCCGCCTTGTTTTTTATTTCTTCGGGAATAATACCGAAGCTTCTTTCGGAAGCAGGGAAAAAAAGTCATCAAAGGACAGCGATAAATCACTTAAAGGGGAACTGATTGTAACATTGTCCCTGGTTACGGGAAGGGGAAGAACATAAACATCCGATGCGGGAAATACAATGCATTTGTCGCACTTTTTGATACTTTCTGCTTTTTCAAGAAGAAAGGTATCTGATAAAAAGCCCAGGGATTTTATGTATTCGTGGGCAGCTCCCAGCCTTAAGTCTCCTCCCACAAATGTGAATTTCTGCTTTTTCATAAAAACACTCCTTTTTCCGAATCTTATACCATTTTATGAGAAAGCGATAAATCGGTTACATCGAAAAGGGATTGCTTTTTCTATATTAATGAAGTTTTTTTGAATAAAGGGCTGTTTTACTTGACAAAACGGGGAAAAAAGATTAAAATATTAGGATAGAATATAATGGTGATAGTATGCATAAGTGCGGGCATTTATGTGCCCCGGAAGAAAGGATTGATATAAATGATTAAAAGACCGAAGGGAACACTTGATATCCTTCCCGAAGACGTGGCGAAATGGCGTTTTGTGCAGGATAAATTCCGTGACATCTGCCGCCGCTTTGACTATAAGGAGATAAGGACTCCCGTTTTTGAATATACAGAGCTTTTTCAGCGTGGCGTTGGCGATACCACAGACGTTGTGCAGAAGGAAATGTACACCTTCTCTGATAAAGGGGACAGAAGCATAACTCTCCGCCCCGAAGGAACAGCGGGTGCGGCAAGAGCATTTTTGGAGGACGGCATATATGCAAAGAGTCCCATAAACAAGCTTTATTATGACATCACCTGCTACCGCCACGAAAAGCCCCAGGCGGGACGCTTACGTGAATTCCACCAGCTCGGAATCGAAGCTTACGGCGCAAAGGGCCCCGGCATTGATGCTGAAATAATAAGCCTTGCGGCACTTTTCTTAAAAGAGCTTTCCGTTAAGAACATTACGATAAACATAAACTCCATCGGATGCCCCATTTGCAGAAAGGCATATAACGAAAAGCTTCGTGAGTACTTGTCGGAATATAAGGACGAGCTTTGCGAAACCTGCCTTGGAAGGCTCGAAAAGAACCCATTGAGAGTTCTTGACTGTAAGAGCCCCATCTGCGGAAAGATAGGCGAGGACGCACCAAGACTTGTCGACTATATCTGCGATGAATGCAGTGAACATTTTGAAGGGGTTAAATCATCCCTTACAGACCTCGGTATAGAGTATAATATTGATCCTTCAATTGTAAGAGGTCTTGACTATTACACAAAAACCGTATTTGAAATAAAGGCAAATAGCGCAATCGGTGCACAGAACACCGTGTGCGGAGGCGGACGTTATGATGGTCTTGTTGAGATAATCGGAGGCGACCCCACACCGGGAATCGGCTTTGCAATGGGGATTGAAAGACTCTTAATGGTTATGGAAGAAGAAAATGCGCCCCTTCCCGAGGATAATGGCCCCGACATTTTCATCGCTCATATGGGCGAGGCCGCAGAAAAGGAAGCCTTTAAGATTGCACACGAGTTAAGAGCAAAGGGGATTTCCGTTTCTTCTGAGCTTCTTGGAAGAAGCGTTAAGGCACAGATGAAATATGCCGACAAAATCGGCGCAGAATATTCCGTGGTGCTTGGCGATAACGAAATTGAAACAGGAAAAGCAAATGTTAAAAATATGAAAACCGGTGAGCAGACAGAGGTTTCACTTTCCGGACTTTCCGAATTTTTACTTAAATAATCGAAAGAAGGTAGATTTTAATGGATACAATGAAAGGATTAAAGAGAACTTGCTATTGCGGCGAGGTTTCAGAGGTTGGCAAGGAAGTAACGGTTGGCGGATATGTTCAGAAAATCCGCGATATGGGAACACTTATATTTATTGACCTTCGTGACAGAACAGGTATTGTTCAGCTTGCATTTGACGATAACACAGCACGCGATGTATTTGAAAAGGCAGGCACTTGCCACAGCGAATATGTCCTTATGGCAAAGGGAATAGTTCGGGAAAGAGAAAGTAAGAATCCCGACATAAAGACAGGTAACGTTGAAATCGACGTTAAGGATTTAAGAATCCTTGCAAAGGCTGAAACACCTCCCTTTGAGATAAAGGACGACACCAACGTAAACGAGGAATTGAGACTTAAGTACCGTTATCTTGACCTTCGCAGAAATGTTCTTCAGGATAACATCATTAAGAGAAGCAAAATTGCAAAGAGTGCAAGAGACTATTTCTATGAAAACGGCTTCATTGAAATTGAAACTCCCATGATGATAAAGTCCACCCCCGAGGGTGCAAGAGACTATATCGTACCCTCCCGTATTCACGAGGGTAAGTTCTATGCTCTTCCTCAGTCTCCCCAGATTTACAAGCAGCTTTTGATGATTTCCGGCTTTGACCGTTACATTCAGCTTGCGCGTTGCTTCCGTGATGAGGACCTTCGTGCTGACAGACAGCCCGAATTTACACAGATCGACCTTGAGATGTCCTTCGTTGACGTTGAGGATATTCTGGAAATCGGTGAAGGCTTGGTTAAGAGACTCTTTAAGGATGTTCTTGATAAGGACATTCCTACGCCCCTTCCCAGAATGACCTATGCAGAGGCTATGGAGCGTTACGGTTCAGATAAGCCGGACACCAGATTCTCTATGGAGCTTAAAGACATTTCTCATCTTGTTAAAGATTCTGAATTTTCCGTATTCTCGGGCGCAATTGCAAATGGCGGCTCTGTTCGTGCGATTGTTGCCGAAAACAGCGCTGATGTATTAACACGTAAGGAAATTGACAAGCTCACAGAATATGTAAAGGGAATAGGTGCTAAAGGCCTTGCCTATGTTCGTTGGGTTGAGGATGAGCCTACTTGCTCTTTCTCCAAATTCCTGAAGGAAGGTGAACTTTCTGCCATTCTTGCAGAACTTGGCGCAAAGAAGGGCGACACTGTGTTAATCGTTGCTGATAAGACAAGCACTGTTTTATCAACCTTGGGCTCACTCCGTCTTACAGTTGCAAAGAAGCTGGATATAATCCCCGAGGGCTTTAACTTCCTCTGGATTACAGAATTCCCCTTCTTTGAATACAACGAAGAAACAAATCACTGGGATGCAATGCATCATCCATTCACAATGCCTATGGACGAGTGCATAGAATATC
>JAUNRD010000170.1 GCA_030535815.1 Clostridia bacterium | reverse complement strand
GTGAAGCTTACGGAAATTTTGTTGTCGGAAGTCGTTGTTTCCTTTTTCCTCGTTATATTGAGAATAACCGTCTTTTCTTCCGCACCGTCAGATACTGTTATCTCAAATGTATTTTTCCCGAATGAAAGAGCATATTCGGAAAGCATTTCCTCTCCGTTTATTAAAACTTTAACATCATTTTTTACAACGGGGAAAATTTTCACACTTTCCACTTTGCTTCCCACTTCTGCAGCATAGGTCTTTTTATTCTTTGTGGTTGTTTCCCTTATGTCTCCGCCGACGTTTATTTTAATGCCTTCAATAAGCTCGTCAGTTTCCTTTGCAGTTCCCGAAAGACGGAAAAGAGCAAGATAAGGCTCCCTGTCGCCATTCTGTACGATTAATCTTACAAGGGTTTCATTTTTCTTTGTTACCTTAAAGCCTTCTCCGGCTTCGTCACTTTCAATTCTCTGATTATTTATATAAATGTTGTCATCTTCCTTGGCACCGTTAAGCTTCACGGAAATATACTTCATATCCCCAAGGTCAACATCGTAAATATTTTTATCTTCCGAAATATTTACCTTAACCTCACTGATGCCGTCAGTAAACACTACACTTTCGGGTGCTTCGGTTTTGCCCACCTCACTATCCTCAGGCGTTGTTCTTATTACATTACTTATCTCGGTGGATTTTTCAAAGAAGCTTCCTGCCCAGATGTTGGATGCAGTTGCAACCTTTACATAGTGGAATTCCTTATCGCTTACATCCACGGGATTTCCCTCATCATCAACAGCCCAGAGAAGGTCAAAACCGTTTGCCATTGTGGGATTTTCAACATAGGAATTTACATTCTCCACCATTCCGTCAACTATGCTTCCGTTTTTATAATAGTCTGCATAGCCGAAGGATGCCTTTGATGCAAAGCTTCCGTTGGTGGAATCACCCATTACGCTGCCCTGCTGACATTTGAAGAGAATTCCCGAGAAGGTGTATTCATCATCCTCCGTATAAGGATTTAAGGGGTACTTTTCCTTTGTTGGCCACGCCTTTGCGGCGGATACAAGCATTTCATTGCCGTAATTATCCGTCCAGTAAGCCTTTCCGTCTTCTCCTTTTTTATAGGTTATTTCATAGTCCCATAAAGCCTTATCCTCATAATGCTCGCTTCCCGCAAGGGCATACCAGGTTTCCCCGTCCTCAGAAACATACACCTGTCCGAGCTCCGCCATGGAATCAATATTCATTTCCATACTGTTTCCGAAGATGTAAAATTCCATACCGTACATATTGTTTGGATTATCCTTTAGTGCTTCTTCGAAATAATATGTGATATATCCGCCGAAGTTACCGAGAGAGCGCATAGAGCCTGTCAGCGTTAGCTCGGGATATATGTCATAATTTCCCGAATACTGACCGCCGATATATACCGCCTCAACCACTTTATCGGGCACAGCGGAGGATGACTTTCTCGTGTACTGGAATTTATATGTATTAACGCACTTTTCTTCGCTGTCTGAAAGGGTAATGCTCTTTTGTGTGTTTTTAAGGGTTACGGAATATATTCCGTTCTCGTCAGGCTCAATAATTTCTTTTCCGTCTTTTACAATTGCTCCTTCTTCTGCCGTAAAGGTAAGCACGGGAGCATTTGCATCACTTTCTGTCATTATGCGATAGGTATAAAAATCAGGAGAAAAAGCAGGATACCAGTCGCCTTCTGCCTCAGCCGTAAGCATTTTCGGAGCTTCTGCGGAAACATTCATCAATGTGAGCTTGTAGCTTACCGTATTTCCCTCTGAAAATCCGTCGCCTTCTGCTTCTTTGTCAGCGGTATAGCTGTCATCATCTGCAATTTCTATATAAAGCTCTATAACACCATCCTCGTCAAAGGAAAGCTTTTCCGATTTCAATAAAGAATCAAGCTCTGTCCACTCCTCACCGTCAACGCTGTATCTTATATGAGCATAAGCGGTGGATGCGGCAAAGGATAAGGTAAAGTCGGTTTCGCCGTATACATATGTTCTGTAATAATAATGCGAGCCGTATATTCCTGTTACCGAAGTGAGGGTTCCTTCTTCGTCACATCGGAGCATCGTTCCTTCTTTATAGCCCTCATACAAGGTATTTGAAAGCGTTCTTCCTTCAGGATTTACAGTAACCGTCTTTAATGCTTTTGTTTTATCTCTCGGACGTGTTACATTAAAGGTATAAACGGTTTTATTTTTTTCGTTTTCCTTTTCATAAAGCGTTACCGTAACAGCGGAAGTACCGAAGGGTATATCGGAAAGAGTTGTTGCTGCTCCGCTATGTATGTAAACCTCTTTTTCTTCGCCGTATACATCTTCGTACAAAGCTTTCGCCGAGTATTTCACATCGTCATACAAGGTATCCTTAAGAAAAACAAGATTGCTTAAGGAATAACGTGAAACAGTAAGATCGTACTCCGTTACCGTGGGATTAAATGTTTCGCCCTTTACCCAGGAACCCGATGCAAGGTAGCTTGTCTGAAATTCGATGCTTTCAAAATAAGGTATTTCCCTGCTTTCAACAACTACCTTTATTCCGCCCTTCGCGCCTTCATTGTCCACGGCCTGAATAATTACGCTTCCGACTCCCACAGCCGTTACAACGCCGTTTTCCGAAACCGTGGCAATATCCTCATCAAGGCTTATCCACGAGGAAACCTCTCTGCCCTCCGCTACAAAGGCAGTAAGCTCCGTTGCGGGAGCTTCTTCCTCGTTACCTATCTCAAGATAAACCTTTCCCCTTTCTCCATTCAAAGTTTCAACGGCAACGCCCTCTACTTTAATTATTCCGCTGTCGGAAAGTTCCTCATTAATGTCAATGGCAAATCCCACTTCAATTATACCCGGTCTATATACATTAAATTTTATTTCTCCGCCGTTTCCGGGGTCCGCAGTAAGTTCTGCAACACCATCGGGACTGTTATAATTCCAGATATTATGTCCTTTTTTGCCGGCATTAAGAGATGCTGTCTTTGCCGTCTGTCCATCCTCAGAAAGTGTTACGGTCTGTTCCTTCTGATACTGACTTAAGATAAAGCCTGTCATAAGGACGGTGACTTCTTTTTTTACATTCTCGTCAATCGTGGATGTGGCCTCAAAATAAAGGTAGGATGTGCCGCCGTAAACGTCTTCCGTAACCTCTACTTCGCCTGTTTCCTCGTCTATTGTAACCATATTGCCGTAGCTTGTGTTTTTCCATGTAACGGGAGTTTCTTCGCCATTTTCGTCAAAGGCAAGGAGATTGAATTTATCGCCCTTTTTAGCTATGATAACTCCGTCAATAACATTTTTTGCATCGTGTTCAACTGTTATGGATTCGGGAGGAGCAAGCTCTTCAGCTTCTTCTACTGTTACGATACAAAGCGGTGCGATTATGGGGCAGTCTGCCTCAACCTCCTTCATCGTCCACCAGTCGGTAACCATTGCCTTTACCGTACCCTTTGCAGTCACATAATAAGTTCCCGCTTCGGAAAAGGAAAGATTTACATTTCCTTCTTCGTCTGTCACTTTTCCTTCAATCTCTTTAAGTTCGCCATCTTGCCAGGTGCAGAGGGAAAGTCCTTCAAAAGGCTTTGGCAAAAGCTCCTCTTCTTCGTAAGCCATCCCCCAGAAGCCCTTTAAGTTAAGAGTAAATTCCTCATTTTCGATAGCAGTAACTTCCTTTTTATCAAAGAAAGTATAGCGGTCACCGTAATATTTATTGTCCTGACATATTGATGTCGTAAGGAAATCTCCTTCTTCTACCTCATCGGTTCCGACTCCGCCTTTTAGTCCTGCATCATTTATGAAAAACAGGTTGTTATACGAATCAATTCCCCAGAGCTTTACAACGCTTACTCCATTTCCGCTTCCTGCATCGTAGCCTTCTTCGCTGTTATATTCCTTATGTGCAGCGATTAATGCTTCGTGGAAGGTGAATTTTCCGTCTTCGTCAATGTCCGAAACCGTAAGTTCACGGTTTGCCATTATATTTCCTTCATTGTCCGAAGCAATAACACCCTTATTTACTACTGTCATATAAACCTTAATTTCATCAGTTGTTTCATTTTCTTCAGCTGAAATTATTGCTGAAGGTGCCGTAGCCAGTATCATAACCAGTGATAAAAGCAGGCATAACGCTTTTTTGATTTTCATTTTTACTATCCTTTCTTTTTGTTAAATTATCTTTATTAAAGCGTCGCTATTTTTTCTTATACACCTCCTTTTATAACAGAAAACAAAAAAGCCGTGGTAATTACTTACCACAGCAGCGTTTCTGTGTCTGCACTTTTTGCCATAGCAAAGCTAAACCTCATTCTTTACAGAATAAAGCCCGGCAAAATCACCGCCCCTATGCAAAAGCACGTACGGAGCAGCATCGGTGCAGGTCTTCTGACTTTGCGCCTCAAAATGTATAATCCTGCCTTCTCAGTTTCCCAATGACCGGCTTTCACCGACGGATTATGCGTGCGCTTACAGCGACTGGTATCGTTCCGGAGTCTGACCGGATTCCCTTTTCACCCGTTATACCCAAACGGTATAGCGGACACACCAAAGTGCAATATTTATTTTCGTTTATATTAGCATCTATACCGGAAACTGTCAATATAAAAATTCAATATAAACTTTCAAAAAAACAACATTTTTATAACACTTGAAAACAGGATAAAAAACTGATATAATATTAAAATAACAAGGAGGTGATTTTCGTGGCAAGAACAATATTGCACTGCGACTGCAACGGCTTTTATGCATCGGTTGAATGTGCACTTAATCCGTCTCTTAAGGATATTCCCATGGCTGTGGGCGGAAGCAGGGAAAACCGCCACGGAATAATCCTCGCAAAAAATGAGCTTGCAAAAAAGTGCGGAATCGTAACAGCCGAAACCATCGGCTCAGCTCTTAATA
>JAUNRD010000169.1 GCA_030535815.1 Clostridia bacterium | reverse complement strand
GCTGAGGCACAGGGAGAAAAGAGTTAATATTGCGATAATTAAAGATAATATTTTTTTCATACCGACGCCTCCTTAATTAAGATGATTTATTACGGCATTAACCGTATCTGTGGGAGTTTTATCAAAGCTTACTGTGTAAACACCGTTACCGAGATTTTTAACCTCATAACCGTAGCATTCAGCTATTAATGATACGGGGATATAGAAGATTCCGTTTACATATTTAACCGGTGCGGAAAGCTTTGTAACCCTTCCGTTTACCCTTGCATCCAGGCTGTCAAGAGCTGAATATGTCCAGGTGTAGTTTATAATTTCCGTCATTCAATTCAAAGTGATAAGTAAAGAAGTTGTTGTCCTCACTTACATATCTCGTCTTTGAAAATCCGTAGCCCATAACCTCGTTATACGCCTG
Organism: Clostridia bacterium; assembly: GCA_030535815.1. Classification (GTDB taxonomy): domain Bacteria; phylum Bacillota; class Clostridia; order CAKSNL01; family HGM11501; genus HGM11501. Next base: position 4,491 of record JAUNRD010000169.1, on the reverse strand, counting down.
CTCGGGAATGTAGAGTGTGCCGTTTTCCTCAAAGGGCGTAACTCTTATATCATCCTCGTAAACGTACATCTTTGCACCGTTTGCAATCATCTTACTGCTTCCTGCCTTAAGTACGGAGGTTTCTGAAAGAGTCGCTCTTTCAGAAGGTGTAAGAGCCACCTGGGCAATTTCTGTGTAGAGATAGTTAAAGCGTCCGTAGGGAGCAACAGAGCCGTCCTGATACCACATCATAATGTCGCCATTTGCTTTAACCGAATCTATCCACTTAAATTCAAGGTCAACCGCACCCGTCTCCCCAATAAGGCTTCTTTCAAGGGCGATTTTCAAATACCTTCCGTCAACGGAATATGCCGCATCGCCAACGGTAGTTTTTTCCCATACACCGTCGGCAAACTTTGATACTTTTCCGATACCGTCTAAATTCACGGCGTAGTCATAGCCCTCCCAGCCCGTTACCGCGTTACGGTCGGAATTTATGTAGAGGGTTAAGAAGTTTTCGCTATCCTTTATGATATCCTTTTCGCACTCAACCATAAAATAAAGCTTTGCTTCGTCAAAGGAAACCTTTGCGCCCTTTACGGAATTTACCACCTTTGTGGTGTAATGCCAGGTTTCGTCGGTTTTCGCCTTGCCGTAGCCGTCGGCGTCACGCTCATAATCCTGATAGGAGTTTACAAAGTAAGGTAAAACGCCGTCCCACTCACTTATGCTTCCTTCTATGTCAATCGTCTTCATACCCGATGCCGTGGGAGCAGGTCTTACACCCTTATACTTTCTTATAAGGTCGCACATAAGAAGGTAATAATCGTCCTTTAAGCTTCCTTTGGTGGGCTCAAAGTCACGGCTGTTTTCTTCGTCGAAGCAGTCGCAGAAGGCGTTGGTGAAGGTCCCCCAGGTTGCATTACGCTCCGCTGTCCATTCGTTCCAGCCGTCAATCATTAAAAATTCAGGCTCTGCCTTAAGGGCAAGGGCGCTCTGCTCACGGAAGAAATATGCCATACGTTTGCCGTTTTCGGAATAATCTTCTCCGAAGGCTTCGGAATAACCTCTGCCCTTGTTGTAGGGATCTGAAAATACGCCGGTTACACTTCCGCCGAATACGGTGGATTCGTTTATTGCACAGCCAACCGCAACATAGCCCACTCTGCCCGTTTCCTTATCAACATCACGAAGCACCTGAGGGTAGTTTTCAAGCCACATCCAGGAATTGTCATTATTATCCACATCTCTTGAGCCGTGGGGTGTTATGGTGAAATAGTCAGATATTTCCTTTATAAGCTTCGCTTCCACTATGTTTTCTTCCGCCACATCCTTTATTGCATTTTCGTAGTTTGCATTTGCATAAAGGAAGGGCTTATTATCTTTCATATACCATATGTCGGAATAGTCGTTTAACTTAAAGCAGTTATAGTAAATTGCACTAAGACCACGGAAGGCATCGGACTTATCGCCGCTTAAGGTCATCATTGCGCTGATTTTCGGAACCTTTATGCCGTGCGCCTTTGCATCGCGGAATGCCTCGGCAAGTATGTTCATTGTGGGAACAAACACTCTTCCGCCGTTGGAATAGTCAAAGAATATTACATCAACCCCTGCGATTGAGAGCATTTCTGCGTGCTTTTTATATACCCAGTAATCATAGGAATTGTAAAAGCCGAAGATGGGCTCTCCCCAGTAAAATCTGCCTCGGACATCCCATACGGGATCGGTAAATACTGCCTTTGCCTCCGGCTTCTCAGCAATTACATCGCTTATTATGTTGGCACGCTTTGTGTTTTTCGCATCGTGGAACCAGTTCCAGTAAAGCATACCAACCTCCCGGCCGTCGGTTTTCACGCCGCCAAGTTCTTCATAGGTTGCAACAGCTCTTCCCATATCGTCAACGGCAACCCAGGTATCAGAAAAGTTGTCAATAACCGCTGAGTCGGAAACCTGCATGCTCTTATTGTCGTGAGTGTATGTATTTTTTGAAAGAGTTATCTCTTTTATACTGCATTCGTTTTGTGTCTGACTTCCGTAAAGGCAGTAAAAATAAAGGTCGTGTCTGCCTGTCACACTCTTAATTCCCGAAGTTACGGTAATATCCTCTCCCACCTCGGAAAGTGTTACGCTTCCGATAAGCTCTCCGTTTTTTGGGCTGTCAAGCAATATAAGGAGAGTTTCTCCGTTTACATTACCTGAAATTTTATTGTACGCCCTTACCGTTACGGAGTTGATTCCCGTAAGGTCAACAGAAGGAAAGTATAAATAGTCCTTTCTTTCGATGCTTATTATCTCCCCTCCGCTTAAGGTGAGACCATTTAGCTTTGCCTCTTTTAAGTCAAGCTTTACATCTGTTTCGGCAAAGCTTAAATTGATTGAGCAAAGCATCATTAAAAGTACCAGAATAAGTGCTGCGATTTTCTTCATAAATTCATCCTCCTTCAGTTTCAGATGAGTATAATTATATTATACAACACCGGCTTAAAATTATCTATAAAAATTACTGCATAATACTTGAACAAAAGAAACATTTATGTTATAATTGTTTCAGTTTTGGAGGTGAATTTATGGAACATACCGGTTTAAACGATTTACTGACTTGTCTTACTTTTGACAGCAAGATACACATTGCGGTGGTTTTTTTAAGGGATTCCGGAAATATTAAAACCGAGCTTTCTCCCGTTTTCTCCTATCATTCAAAGCCGTTTTGCGCCCATATGAAGAAAACGCCCGAGGGTTATGAAAAATGCTTTATCTGCAGAAACGATGCCTTAAACAGGGCTGTTTCCGAAAGAAAGCCCTTCGGACGATTTTGCATAAACGGCGTTTACGAATATTGCCATCCCGTAATTTATGAAAACGAGGTTGTCGCCGTAATTTTCCTCGGAAATATTATCAAAGGCAAATGCGAAGGAGATATGAAAGCCTTTTCTGATACCTTCATTTTTAATGTACCGGATGAAATAACAGAAAAAATCGCATACACTGTGGATAACCACATAAAGCTTTTGCTTTCCGAATATGCCAAGGTGGGTACAAGCTATTCCCCCCTGATCAGAAACATAATAAACTTTATTGAAGAAAGCTTGTATTCCGATGTTTCTGTTTATGAAATTGCCTCCCTTTTTAACTATAATGAAAAATATATCGGAAAGCTTTTTAAATCTCAGACCGGGTTTACCGTAAAGGAATACTTAAACAAACGAAGGCTTGACAATGCAGAAAAGCTTTTGAGAAACACAAAAATACCCATTACGGAAATCTCATCAAAGTCGGGCTTTAACAACGTAACCTACTTTAACCGTCTTTTTAAGAAGCATTTTAATTTATCTCCAAAGGACTACAGAAAAGCCATAAAAAAGTGATGCAAACCAAAGGTTTGCATCACTTTTTTTATTCGGATATTTTTACTGTCTGTGTCGCTCCGTCCCAGGTAACACTATAGCCAAGCTGTTCTGTTATAAATCTTACGGGAATAAAGGTTCTTGAATCCTTTATGATAGGCGGAACATCCAGAGTGTAGCGAACGCGACCGTATTTTGCATCGGTTACATAGCAAAGGTCGTTCATTATCTGAAGCTCAATTTTTACCTTGTCTGTGGTTATGCCGATTTTTTTCTTTGTACCGTCCCAGGTGATTTCGGCGCCCATTTCCTCAAGTAATCCTCTTAACGGAATCATTGTCCTTCCGTCATCAATGAATGGTGCAACGTCAATTTCCTTCGCTGTCTCTTCATTGTTTTTAACGCTTGTAACGGTTTTATTTCCAATCCTGAGAGTGTAATAGTTACTGCTCTTTCTATCTTCCATACTGCCTGACTTTTCGTAAAGAACAAGCTCACCGCAGGTTGCATAGCCCTTGCTTCCCTCGTTTATTTCAATTTCAATGAACTTTGCCTTTAAGGGAACATCAAATGTGACGCGCTGAACCTTGTCGGTTACTTCAAAGCTTAAGTTTTCAGCCGCAGGGATGTACTCCTCCCCGTCCTCGCTTGTCCAGATGCTGTAGGAAAGCCATACGCCGTTGATGTTTCCTTCACCGTCAACTCTTGCATAATAGTCCATTGCCGGAATTTCATACACGTTGTCAAGCTCCAGATAAAGCGTTATGGGGAATTTTCCTTTATCTCCGGGATCTGAGTGCCACGCGCGGGAGGGCGCACCGTCAAAAAGGAAGTTGGTACCGTTATTTTCGTTCCATATGCTCGATGCATCTGCGCTTATAATTGCCGTTTCGGGAATTTTGATAAGCTTGTTTTCCTTGTTGTAGGAAACAAACTCATTTATGCTTTCCATCGTCTTAAGGGTTTTATTTTCAGGCCTTACATCAAGCTCGGCGCATACACCGTAATCGCTTACGGAAGTTACTGACCTGAATCTCAATTTTTTCATTTTTACGTTTGCGGAAAAATGAACTTCCTTTATGGCAGAATCGTTTTTGAAGCTACCTTCTTCGATTTTTATCCATTCGGAATTATCGCTTTCCGCAGCATAAATCTCATAACCCGT
>JAUNRD010000168.1:3028-4946 GCA_030535815.1 Clostridia bacterium | reverse complement strand
GATAAATTTATTGCTTCGATAAATGCTGATACCGATGTAAGTCGCGATTGGCTCAAGTTTGTTAAGGAACAAAAGGAGTCTGACCTCGATGAGTTGATTGCGGGTGAAAAGTTAAAGGCCGATGAGACCAGGCGCTTTATGGATAATGCTTTCAGGGATGGGCTTCTTAAAACTACAGGAACAGATATTGATAAACTCATGCCTCCTGTATCTCGCTTCGGCGGTGGTAACAGAGCCGAGAAAAAACAGGGTATTATTGATAAAATGTTGAAATTCTTTGAAAAGTATTTCGGCTTGGTATAAGAGGTGATTTGTAATGGGTGTAAAAAGAGAAACCCTTGAGGGCGGTAATGTTTTAAGGGCGTTAGTTGCTCAATTTAATAATGACAGAACAGAGCAAAATCTGTTTGCCTTGTTGCGCTGTTTAAGGGATAGTTTTATATGGATTCCATGTAATGCTGTTATAAGCAATGAAGATGCGGAACAATTCCTTAATGCACAAAAAGGTGATGTTATCCAATCTATGAATGATATTAAGATGGAGCCTGATATCTTGCAAAATGGCGATGAGTTATTCTTTCCGATATTCTCTAATTGTGAGCAAATGGGCGAAGACTATGGCGGTAGGTTCAGTAAAGTAGAAAAGCATACCTTTGAAGCAATGAATATGGCAATGGCTCGTGAAAATGTTGTAGGGCTGGTATTAGATGCCTTTACTCAACCATTTGTTATTAAAAAGGATTTGTTTGAAATAATAGGTAAACTTCCCACCAATATTGATGAGGAATAATTGAAAATCTCCAATTTCTATATAAGTATTGATAAGAAATTGATAAAAAGAGTTAAACAAATAAGAATTTGACGAAGAGGTGATTTTATGAAAAATGTTCTTCAGGTAATTTGCTGTGCAGTAGGTAGTGGAATGATTGGTTTCTTTGCTAATCAGTTGGATACGGTTGTTGGTAGTGTGTGTTTCACACTTGGCATCGTTCTGCTTGTTGCTTCAATCAGTATAATGAGCAAAAAGGATAATTGACCAATTCCAATAGGTCGAACAGTTAGGAAAATAAGAATTTGTGGAGGACATAATGGCAAAAGAAATACAACCAAAAGATACAACAAGAGCTATGGCATATGAATTTTGGATGAATGCACCAAATCCTATGGTGACTTTTTTTAAGACTTTAGATGTAACAAATCTTATTAAAGTCAGCAAAAGAAAACATATGAAATTTAATATGCTTTTAGATTATTGTATAGGAAAATCTGCTGTAAGTATAAAAGAGTTTTATATACTTCCTGTTGGAAAACAACTTATACAATATGATACAATTGCTGTTAATACAATTGTGAAGAATAAAGATGGAGAGGTTAGTTCCTGTGATATTTTGTATGCAGAAAACTTAGATACATACAATAAAGAATACCTAAAATATACATCTCAAGTTGCAGAAAGTTGTCAAGATAGAGATTTATCTGCTGATAGTATGGTAATAGGAACATCCGCAATTATAGATACAGAAATTGATGGAGCTGTTGGAATGAATAGTGGTATTTTCAACAATCCGTTTATAATTTGGGGTAGATATAAAAAGAAATGGTTTAAATATTATCTAACACTTTCTTTTCAATTTCATCATACACAGATGGATGGTGCTCATGCAGGTAGGTTTTTAGCAAATTTACAAAAAGAAATTAATAGTTTGAAATAACAAGTTTTCAAGTTGTTGAAAAGATAAATTCTAATTTATAGGCATAGTAACCGACTATGCCTATTTTTATTATATAAAAAATCAGTTTTTCTTTGAAATCTCAACAAAAAAATTATTTCACAGAAAATAAAGTTATAGGTTTCCCGATTAACACTTGCAAAATTCTACATAATATGGTATACTTATTTTCTTAAAGGGAATTATAT
>JAUNRD010000168.1:0-3018 GCA_030535815.1 Clostridia bacterium | reverse complement strand
GAAATGTCTATGCTTGAACTTAAAAATCTGTCCTTTGAAGTAAATGACGGCAGTGCAACAAAAAAAATAATAGACAATATAAATTTAACAATAGATGACGGAAAGTTTGCCGTTATAACAGGCCCCAACGGCGGCGGTAAATCCACCCTTGCAAAGCTCATTATGGGCATCGAAAAACCTACAGGCGGAAAAATTTTCTTTGACGGTGTGGATGTTACGGAAAAAAGCATATCCGAGCGTGCCAATATGGGCATAAGCTTTGCTTTTCAGCAGCCCGTCCGCTTTAAGGGAATTGACGTGCTTGACCTTATGCGCCTTTGTGCAAAGCGCAATCTTTCCGTGTCCGATGCCTGCGAATATCTTTCCGCTGTAGGACTTTGCGCAAAAGACTATATAAAACGAGAGATAAATGCAAGTCTTTCGGGCGGTGAGCTTAAACGAATTGAAATTGCATCCGTACTTGCCCGCGGCACAAAGCTTTCCATTTTCGACGAGCCCGAAGCAGGAATTGACCTCTGGAGCTTTAAAAACTTAATCGGCGTTTTCGAAAGGATGAGAAAGAACATTAAAGATGGCACAATTTTAATCATTTCCCATCAGGAAAGAATACTTAATATTGCGGATGAAATCATCGTTGTTGCGGACGGTAAGGTTGAAAAACGCGGTAACTCCGGTGAGGTACTCTCCGAAATATTAAAGGTTGCCGACCGCTCCTTCTGCGAGCGCTTAGAGGAAGGGGGCGCTGCTAATGCTTGACGCTATAAAGAAAAACATACTTCTTGAAGTTGCTGACCTTCACGAAATCCCCGAAGGTGCATACAACATCCGTGCAAACGGCGAGATGGAGGCAAGAAACACCACCGCCAACATTGACATAGTTAATAAAACCGACGTCAGCGGTATTGACATTTATATAAAGGAAGGCACAAAAAAGGAAAGTGTTCATATCCCCGTAATCATCAGCGAAAGCGGCATCAAGGAAACCGTTTACAACGACTTTCACGTTGGCAGGGATGCCGATGTTGTAATCATCGCAGGCTGCGGAATTCACAACTGCGGCGATCAGGATTCCGCCCATGACGGTATACACCGCTTCTTTTTAGAAGAGGGGGCTCATGTCAAATATATAGAAAAGCACTACGGTGACGGTGACGGAAACGGCAAAAGAGTTTTCAATCCCGTAACCGAGGTTACTATGGCAGAGGGCTCAAGCCTTGAAATGGAAATGGTTCAGATTAAGGGTGTTGACTCAACGGTCCGTAAGTCCACGGTTAAAATGGCATCAAATTCCCGCCTTCTTGTTCGTGAGAGACTTATGACTCACGGTGAGCAGACAGCCATAAGCGACTATGTTGTTGAGCTTAACGGCGAAGGCGCATCTGCCGACGTTGTTTCCCGTTCCGTTGCAAAGGATAATTCCTATCAGAAGTTTGATTCCGAAATCATCGGAAACGGCCCCTGCACCGGCCACACCGAGTGCGACGCTATTATTATGGACAATGCAAAGGTTGTTGCAGTACCTTCTTTAACCGCAAACAACATTGATGCTTCTCTTATTCACGAGGCGGCAATCGGAAAAATTGCGGGGGAACAGCTTACAAAGCTTATGACCTTAGGGCTTTCCGAAGCCGAAGCCGAAGAGCAGATTATAAACGGATTCTTAAAATGATACTAGCCCGCGGTTTCCGCGGGTTTATTTTTTTCTCGTATACGAAAATTCGTCGTACTCCCATCCACAATTTTTCCTACTATCTCCCCTTCTTTGCTTGAATGAGGTAAAAAACGATGATATAATTACATCATAAAGAAAAAGGAGGCAGCATTATGCAGTATGTAAATTTTTTCGGCTACAACGTATCAAAGCTCATTTTAGGCGACAACCCTTTTAACGGACACTCCTATATAACGGATTATATTTCGGGCGATGAAATGTCAGACTTTCACACCGAAGCTAAAATTTTTGAAATATTAGACTATGCCGAATCTCTCGGCATAAACACTATGCTTCCCCTGGCAGACCCCTATATTATAAGGGTGCTGCAGCACTATCGCAATAACGGCGGAAAAATGAATTTTATTTTCCAGCTTTATGCTCCTATGAGGCTTGATGTTACAATGCGCCAGATTATGACGGTTGATCCCATAGGCGTTTATATTTCAGGTTCACTTACCGACTCAAGATATGAAACCGACAAAAACGAGGAAACCTTGGAGCGCCTTGCCGCCCTTAAAACCCTGGGAATAAAGGTGGGGCTCGGCACTCATCATCCCGAAGTAATTGCCTTAAGCGAAAGGGAAAACTGGAATCCCGACTTTTATCTTGCCTGTATGTATAATTTCAGACGTAACCGCGAAGGGCAGGAAAGCGGCTTCATCACGGGCAAGAGCAAATCAGGTGTAATCGCCCTCCCCCGCGACAGAGCCATTATGCTTGATGCCTTAAAGGAAATCAAAAAGCCCATTGTCGCATTCAAGTTTTTTGCAGGCGGTCAGTCCCTCGTAAACAAAACAGAAGAGGAAAGGCATAGCGTTATATACGATGCCTACGACACCGTATTTTCTTCCCTTAAGAAGGACGATTTCGGTGCGATAGGCATTTTCCAGAAATATCACGACCAACTCAAAGAAGATGTTTCCGTGTTCAACAAATGGGCTGAGGGCAGAAAATAAGGCTATGCTTAACACAAACTCAAAGAAAATTGTTTTCGCATCGCTGATGCTTGCCGCAGGCATATATCTGCCGTTTTTCATTTCACACTCTCTTATGCTTGTAAAAGGAAATATCTTTCTTCCGATGTATATACCGGTAATTATCGGAGGCTTTTTCGCAGGACCCTATTACGGAGTTATCTGCGCCGTGCTTACGCCCATTTTAAGCTCACTTTTAACGGCAATGCCCCCGATTTATCCCAATTCAATTATAATAGCGGTGGATTTATCGGTTTTAGTCCTTGTATCCGCAACACTTCACCGTCGGTTTAACCATTCTTTATCCCTTAAGCATATTTATTTGTCCCT
>JAUNRD010000167.1 GCA_030535815.1 Clostridia bacterium | reverse complement strand
CAGAATTTGTCCGGAGGGCAGAAGCAGAGGGTTGCGATAGCGGGAATTATCGCCATGCAACCTGAATATATCGTTCTTGATGAACCTACAGCTATGCTGGATCCGAAGGGAAGAGAAGAGGTTCTTGATACTATATTGAAGCTTAACCGGGAAAACGGAATAACGGTCATACTGATAACACATTTTATGAATGAGGCGGCATTGGCAGATCGTATTGTTGTAATGGATAAAGGGACAGTAAAAATGGAGGGGACGCCTAAAGAGATTTTTCTCAGGAAAGATGAGCTTATACCTCTGGGGTTGTCGGTTCCTCAGTCTGCTATGCTTATTTACGCTCTTAAAGAGCGTGGGCTTGATATAAAGAGCAGTGCCGTAACGGTAGAAGAGTGTGTGGAAGACATACTTGCCTTCTTTAAGGAAAGGAGGGCGCTCAATGATTGAACTTAAAAACATTTCATATGTCTATTCCAAGGATTCACCTTTTGAAACTGCAGCATTAAGCGATGTTACATTAAGCATCGGAGAAGGAGAATTTGTAGGCATAATAGGCCACACCGGAAGTGGGAAAAGTACTCTTGTAAATATAATGGGCGGTATTGTAAAGCCTACCGGAGGAAGGGTTTATATAGACGGAGAGGATATAACGGAAATGAAATCCGTCACAAAAAAACTGGGCGGAAAAATCGGCGTGGTTTTTCAGTATCCGGAATATCAGCTTTTTGAAGAAACGGTGTATAAAGACATTGCTTTCGGCCCTAAAAATCTTGGAATCGGCGCTGACGAAATAGATAAAAGAGTCAGAGAAGCGGCAAAAATGACCAATATAAGTGAGGAGCTTTTTGAAAAGTCTCCCTTTGAACTTTCCGGCGGTCAGAAGAGAAGAGTGGCAATTGCGGGAATTTTATCAATGAAACCCAAAATGCTTATTTTAGATGAGCCGGCTGCAGGACTTGATCCCGGCGGAAGAGAAGAAATTCTCGGTCAGATAAAGAAAATGCATTCCGAATACGGAATAACTGTTGTATTGGTTTCCCACAGTATGGAAGACGTTGCTGAAATATGCGAAAAAGTAATTGTTATGGCTAAGGGAAAGGTTATTAAATATTCTCATATGGACGAGGTTTTCAAGGACAGTACGGAACTTAAAAATAACGGACTTTCGGTGCCTGAGGTTACAGAAATAATGAGCGAACTCAAGAAAGCGGGTCTTTCTGTGAGGGATGATATTTACCGCATGGATGATGCTGTAAGTGAACTTCTGGCTTTATATGGGGAGGTGCGCTGATATGGATATAGCAATCGGTCAGTATTTCCCTAAAGATTCTGTGATTCACAGAATGGATCCGAGAACCAAGCTTTTATCTGTCATCATTTATATGGTTATTATATTTATGGCTAAAGATGTATGGAGCTTCTTAATTACAGGGCTTTTCACATTAGCGGTAATAATCATGAGCAAAGTGCCGGTAAAGTATTATTTCAAAGGACTTAAACCTATTTTAATCATAATGATCATAACATCCTTGCTTAATCTTTTCCTGTCTCAGGGTAAAGTGATTTATGAATTACCTTATCTTGGCTGGAAGATTACGGACGAAGGGCTTAAAATGTCAGTATTTATGGTACTGAGATTAAGTTTCCTTTTAATCGGTACGTCGGCACTTACATTTACCACATCTCCGGTTACCCTTACTGACGGGCTTGAAGCGCTTTTAAGACCCTTTTCAAAGATTGGCGTTCCCTCCCACGAAATTGCAATGATGATGACAATTGCACTGAGGTTTATTCCCACATTTGCAGAAGAAGCAGATAAAATCAAAAAGGCTCAGGGTGCGCGTGGTGCAGATTTTTCATCAGGAAGTCTTCTTGCAAGGGCAAAGGCTATGATACCGATTCTGGTGCCCCTGTTTGTAGGTGCATTCAGGCGTGCGGATGAGCTTGCTGTTGCTATGGAAGCCAGATGCTACAGAGGAGGGGCAGGAAGAACCAGCCTTAAAAAGCTTAAGTTTGGAAAACGTGACTTTTTAGCTTTTATGGTTATGCTTTTGCTTTTATCCGGCATTATTCTGATAAAAATATTTCTGTAAGAAAGGATAAGCTATGGCTAATATAAGAATATGGCTTAAATATGACGGAACGGATTTTCACGGATACCAGATTCAGAAAAACGGAATAACCGTTCAGGAACTTATTGAAAAAGCCATAGAAAAAATTACCGGCGTAAAAACGGGAGTTATAGGGTGCAGCAGAACAGATGCCGGGGTTCATGCTCATATGTATGCGGCAAATTTCCATTCGGATACTAAAATTCCCGACAATAAATTGCCTGTGGCGCTTAATACTGCATTGCCGGATACCATAAGGGTTTATAAGGCGGAACGTGTATCGGATGAATTTCATGCAACTTTTTCTGCAGTTGAAAAAACCTATGAATATACCATTGACACCAATGAAATTGCGGATCCGTTTCTTAAGAGATATGCCTGGCATTATAATTATTATGTGAATCCTGAGCGTATGAAAGCGGGAGCCTGCCATCTTGTCGGAAAGCACGACTTCACAGCTTTTATGGCATCAGGCGGGCAGGCAAAAACAACAGTACGTACGGTTAAAAATATAGAAATAACAGAAAAAAATAAAGTTATCACAATAAAAATAACGGCAGACGGATTTTTATACAATATGGTAAGGATAATTGCGGGAACTTTAGTTTATTGCGGGGCAGGGAAGCTTGAGCCGGCAGATGTCAAAAGGATGCTTGAGGCAAAAGACAGGCGCGAAGGCGGAATAACAGCACCGCCTGAGGGGCTTAAGCTTGTTTCTGTTATATATGAGGAATGATTTTATGAAGAGAAAAAATACTTTTATATATGTTTTAATTCTGCTGTTGGTAATTGCGGGAACGTGCTTTTACGCAATTAAGAACAGACCGGAAGACGGAAAAGAAATGATAATATCCAAAGAAAGCACCAGGGATTACATCCTTGATAAGTATGAAAAGGGATTTGTCACATACAATGGAACTGAGCTTATACACTACGATACCGATATGGAGCAGAAATGGGTATGTGCTGTGGACGAAGCAGAGGCTGAGATTTTTGTGGATGGAAAATACATCGTCCTCTATAATACGGATAACAATAAAATAATTCTTGTACGTGACGGTAAAATTCAGTATGAAATTAAAACCGATAAATCACTGAGGAAGGCTTCGGTTAATGAAAACGGATATGTTACAGTTCTGACCTCCGACAAAGGTTATAAAGGACAATGCTTTGTCTATTCGGATAAAGGAAAACAGGTTGCCGAATTTTCATTTGGAGAAAAGTATATTCTGGGAGCTTATTTGGCATCGGATAACAGCAGCCTTCTGTTGAATATAATTGAGGATAACGATGACGGCTACAAAGGAAAAATTTTATTTGCCGACATGAAGAGCGGAGAAATAAAAAAAGAAGCTGAGTCCGGCGGAATATACTCATATATGAAGCTCTATAAAGATAAAATATTTGCAGAAAGCGAAGGCAAATTTTACTGTTATGACAAACGGAAATGAAAAGTGGAATTATGCCATTGAATCGGAAGAAATGATTTATATCGGATTTTCCGGTAAATATATATCTATTGCGGCAAAAGCCGAAGAAAGCTTCGGATCAAACGAAGTGCTGATATTTAATCTTAGCGGAAGACTTAAGGGGAGCTATATTACGGAAGCACAGATTACTGCCTTTGACACATCCAACGGACATACGGCAGTTTGCATCAATGACAAGATTTTACTTTTGAATTCCAGGGGAAAAGTTGTATCTGAGATGGATTCCGACTCAAATATCAACAGTATAAAGCTTTTTGAACACGATAATAAAGTACTTATGATATCGGAAAAAGCAATAATGCAAAAATTTCACAGATAATTAAAGGAGTATTATTATGATTTTAGATGTTATCGGCATTGTGATTATTTCCTTCTCAATATATTCCGGAATGAAAAAAGGATTGGTAAAAGGTCTTTTTTCATCTGTAACCTTTATATTGGCGCTGATACTTACGGTGTGTACATTAAGCCCTGTGGCAGGATTTGTGGGTGAGACAGATTTCGGTAAAGCGATATATGAAAAGACGGAGATTGTACTTATCGAAGCGAGCGAGGACGGGTCAGATGTGCTTTCAGGCATAATAGATACAAAAGGAATTATCAGCGAAGCAGAAAAAGTGCAGGAAAATCTTTCTGAAACGCTGGGAAATATTGTGATTCGTTCCATCTGTGCGGTTGCACTCTTTTTGATATACATTATAGCTATAAAAATTACAGCGTACATACTTGATGCCGTTGCGAAACTGCCGGTACTTAACACTTTCAATAAAATCGGCGGTATACTGACAGGTGCGGTAAATGCATATATTTTTATGACGCTTTTATGTTGTATACTTATGATGCTGGTATCTACACCTGCCGGAGACGCGATTGTATCACAGCTGGAAAGCTCATGGATTACTTCCTGGTTCTACAACAATAATCCGATTTTATAAAGGCGGAATAAATTATGAAAAAATTATTGGCTCTTTTTCTGGCTGCAGTCATTTCTTTTTCACAGCTTTATGCCGGAGCCTTATCGTTACATGAAGAATACAAGGCTGAGATTGTTTCATTTGCTCTTTTTGAAGGCGGGGAAAAAATTATTTCTTCAGAGGAGCAGAAAAGTGCGGCAATAGGCTCGGTAAGTAAAATTTTTACCGCTGTACTCACATTGAAGCTTTGCGAAGAAGGGTTGCTTTCTCTTGAAGGAAGGGTAACTGATTATCTGCCTGAGTTTTCCATGAATGATGAAAGATATAAGGAAATAAAGATTGAGCATTTGCTTAATCATACATCGGGACTTTTCGGGTCAACAATGAAGAATACTATTCTTTATAAAACATCCGATTCATGGAACCATGATAATTTTTTAAGCCTTCTTAAAA
>JAUNRD010000006.1 GCA_030535815.1 Clostridia bacterium | reverse complement strand
TATAATTATACAAGAGCGATTAATTAATGTCAAGAGGGATAAAATGAAAGACTTAACAAAAGGAAATATTTATAAAACCTTTATACTTTTTGCAATACCGATGGTGCTTTCGGGGCTTCTTTCTCAGTGCTACAACGTGGTAAACACCATAATTGCAGGAAAGCTATTAGGTGACGGTGCCTTAGGAGCAATAGGTGCAATAGCACCCCTTGATACGTTTTTGAATTCCATATTCTGGGGCTACGGAATGGGCGTCGGCGTATACACCGCCCACCTTTTCGGGGCAAAGGAATATTACAGAATGAAGTGCGTCATCGTAAACAATTTCCTGATGCTTTCGGGAATCATCGCCCTTTTGTCCGTGTTTTTCATAATATTCCGCGGTGCGGTGATGGACTTTTTCAAAGTGGATGACGCCGTTCTTTCTGAGTGCATAAGCTATTTCACCATTTCAATGGTGGGTAAAGTAATCGTTCTTTTCGGTATAAATGCCGTTCAGGTAATAACGGCAATGGGGGACAGCGCATATCCTTTATATATGTCAATTCTTTCAACCCTGCTTAATATCGGCCTCGGCTCTGCCTTTATCGTGTTTTTCCATATGGATGCATCCGCCCTTGCCCTTGCAAATGTCATATCCTACAGCATCGTGGGAGTTTTGTATATCCTTAAAATGGCTTCCTGCTTCAAAAAGCTGGGCGTTTACAAAACTAAAATAAAAAGCTTTTCAGAGGGCCTTCTTGCAACGGCGAGATATTCCGCCTTTTCATGCCTTCAGCAGTCGGCAATGTATTTTGCGGGAATTATCCTTTCGCCCATGGTAAATAACATCGGCTCCGCTGCGGCGGCAAGCTATCTTGTAAGCTACAGAATTTACGACATCAACGCGGCAATTTATCAGAATTCCTCGAAAACGCTGGCAAGCTACACGGCGCAGTGCTTCGGTGCCAAAAAGTATGACAAGCTTAAAAAGGGTATGAAGGTGGCGATCATTCAGTCTTTCGTTTTCGCTCTTCCCCTTATTTTAATCAGCGCGTTTTTCGCTCCTTCCGTATCAGGGCTTTTCTTCGGAAGTGATGCATCACCTGATGCTATCACCTACACAATAAACTTTTTAAGATGGGGACTTCCCTTTATTGTCCTTAATGTTATTGCAAATTTATATCACAACTATTTCCGCGGAATAGGAAATATGGCGGCGCTTTTAATGACAAGCTTGTCGGGCTCCATTGCAAGAATTATTATGAGCCTTATTTTAATTCCCGCTTACGGCATTTACGGCTATTATGCAGGCTGGATAATTTCCTGGCTGTTTGATGCTCTGGTGGGTGCTGCCATCTACTTCGGAAGCAAAAGCATAAGGGCTCTGCGAGCATAGAATAGTTACTTTTTTGGATAGTTTTCTCCCTTGCAAAATAAAGCGCATCATAATATAATTAGCTAAAAGGGGGACTATTATGAAAAAGAAGGTACTTTTAATCGGTGGCGGAGGAACGCTTGGCTCATACACGGCGGAAGAATTATTAAGCTTAGGGCATAAAGTTGATGTAATATGCCTTGAGGATAAAAAATCGGATAACGAAAGCCTTACATATATAAGGGAAAAGGCGGACCTTGAATTCTTGAAAAATTTTCTTAAAGATAAAAAATACGACGGAATAGTAAATTTTCTGCACTATCAGGATGAGGCGGCATATGCACCCTATCACGAGCTTTTAACAAAAAAGTGCGAGCACCTCATATTCCTTTCATCCTATCGCATCTATGCGGATTTGGAGCATCCCATAACCGAAAACGCACAGAAGCTTTTAGATGTTACAAAGGATTCGGAATTTCTTGCGACAGAAAAATATGCCCTTTCCAAGGCAAAGTGCGAAAGATATTTGAATAATAATTCCTTAAAGAAAAACTGGACGGTTGTCCGCCCCGTAATATCCTTTTCCGAAAGGAGATTTGACCTTGTAACCCGCTCAAACCGTGAGGTGATAGAGGCGGCAGAAAAGGGCGAAGCGTTGACGCTTCCTTCGGAATGTAAAAATCTTCGTGCGGCACTTACCTGGGCGGGAAATTCGGGTAAAATGATTGCACACCTTTTGTTTAAGGAAGGCGTAATGGGTGAGGCATACACGGTAGCGGACGGTGAAAACCTTACCTGGGGCGAAATTGCGGATATTTATTCCGAGGTTTTCGGAACTCAGTTTTCGTGGGTGGACACCAAGACCTATCTTCTTGATATGGAAAAGCAGGGCAAGGAAAAGTGGATTTTGCTATACGACAGGCTATATGACCGTTTTATTGACAATTCCAAAATTCTTAAAGCCACCAACCTTAAAAAAGGAGATTTCAAGAGCATAAAAGAAGGGCTCGAAATCGAGTACGCCAAGATAAAAAGATAAAGAAAACACATCATCCGTCGGATGATGTGTTTTTTCGTTAATCGAGAAGACTTCTTAGGGTATTGCCCTCTTTAATTACATACATTATATTTTTTGTTTCTGCATCAAAGGCTGAAGCTTCCATAAAGGGCACGTCAAGAGCGTTTGACAGCATCAATGCGGCATCTTTTCTTGTTAAAATATCTTCAGGGCTTTTATCAAGTCCATCCAAAATGCCGGGCCTTTTTGCAACGGAAACATAATCTCCGCCCCTTTGCTCCGCCTTTACGCCATAACCTAAAAGGAGAACGAGCATCTTTGAAAAGCCAGATACCGTGATAATTTCATCAGGCACAATATCACTATCTGCAATTTTCAAATCCTTTGCAAGGGCAATTTCCTTATATGCCCAGTGATTTTCGCTTTCATCTTTTGGAATGTAAGTTTCGAGCATATCCCTGTAGCCTTTGTGGGCACGAAGTATAACGGTAATTGCTTCTGCATTGGTTATCGGCTCATCAAGTCGCATTTTACCGTCGGGATAGCCCCTTAAAATTTCATAGTCTATAAGGGAAAGTACATATTCTTCCTTAATTTCTTCATTGGGGTCTAAAACCGCCATGGCGGCATAGCCCGAAAGAAGCGTTATCGAAAGTAAAAGCGCTGTTAACGCAGAAATTATTTTGGAAGTCTTTCCGCTTTTCCGGCTGATTTTTGAAAAGCGCCTCTTCAAAACCTTTTTATCGTCACTCATTTTTGTGGTGTATAAATTTTCTAACATAGTTGCCTCCTTTAATCATAAGCCTTGTGGGGTTAGACGCCCATCGGCTTAATAGGTTTTTAAAATCCATTCGTGTGTTATTCCAAGGAGGTCAAACATACGGGTGTTGTCACCATCACTGTAATCATAATAGGTGCTGCCGCATTTATATACGGCACAGCTATCAGTGGCAAGGGTAACCTTACCCGAAGCACCGTCGGCTCTTTTAAGTATCAGATCGGCAGTAAAGGAGCACGCCGTACCTCCATAGATAATTTCTGCAGAAGAAAGCATTTCTTCTATTTCGGAAAGCTTGACTTCATTTTTTATGACAATGTCAATGTCACCCGAAATAAGGCGGGCTTCCGTAATATCCTTTATATCCTTCGGTGCGAAAAAGCTAATATCGGCTGATGCGGGATTGAAGATAAACCGGGACGAGGTTTCCCCCGTAAGATGATTTACCGTAACAAGCTGAATTCCCTCTGCCTTTCCGTTTTCGCAGGTGAGGTAGTAAATTTTATCTCCGTTTATAACTGAGGTGTTGCTGAACCATCCGAAAGGATTTAAAAGGGTAGTGGAGCTGTCTGCACGGCCACTGAAATATTCGGCATCTTCGGGCGCACTGCCTTTTTTCACGCTTCCCGTCTCAAGGCTAAGAATATATTCGTCAAAGTCCTTTATTTCATCGATGGGACCAACGGAATAAAGATAGGCGTTTTTACCGTCCTTATCCACTTTAACTTCAAGAATATTGCTTCCCTGCTGATTTTTCGATATGTTAAGCTTTTCAAGATTTATCACAAAATCAAACTCGGAGGAAAGCATAGGATTTTCAGGGGGCGGATTGGTGCCGAGAATAAAAAGGGCGGAGCCGTAATGAACTAAAATTTTTTGGCTGTCGGCATAATATATGTCCGCCATAACCGCACCGAGCCGACTTTCAAGCAAGACGGAATATTCGGCATCCGAAAGAGAGTAATCGCGGACGCCAAGGCGTGAGCCTACTATGGAGGAAACGGTTAAAACGGCAATAATCAAAACCGCCGAAAGAATTACGGCAACTGTCTTTTCTCTCATTCCGCTCTTTTTGCGGATTTTTGAAAACCGCCTCTGAAGGCTTTTTCTGTCTTCGCTCATTTTGGTTGAGTATAATTTTTCCAGCATAGTTACCTCCTTTTTGCAAGGTCTAAAATCGTTTGCATATAAAGTCTTTGCTCATCCTCCGTCATATTTCCGGTTACAGCCATATCGCAGGAAATTTCGCAGGCTTCGCTTAAAGCGGAGCATAAAAGATAGGAAAGGGGATTAAACCAATGTATCATATTGGTTAAGACAGAAAGCCACTTGAAAATTAAATCCTTTCTTTTATAGTGGTTAAGCTCGTGAAGGAAAATCATTTTAAGCTTTTCGGGAGGAATTTCCCCGTCAGGGATATAAATTACCGGGAATAACACGCCCACAAGCATGGGAGAATCTAAATTTTCCGAAACCATAACCTTAATTTTCCGCCTTATTTTAAGGGATTTTGAGCATTCCTTCAATATCGCATCATCCCTTAAGGGAGTGGAATTTTTCCGCTTTTTCGTGGTGAAGGAAATATAGCTTAAAGTAACTGTGAAAAGATATATTGCCATTCCCGAAAGCCAGATAAAAGCGGCAACGGTGTAAAGCCCGGCTCTGCTTTTCCTTACCGGTGCGCCGGTATTTTCGTTTACCGCATCTTCCGTCGGTGCCGTATTTTCTGTTTCGCTTACATTGGGCGTGGCGGGAGATTCGGTTGTGACAGACGGAACAACAGGAATTTTATAAATTTCCCTTGAAGGGATAATTTTATAAACGGGGATAAGCATTGAAAGCATAACCATAACCCACATATAATATTGCCAAGATGCCGGAAGTTTTTTTGCCGTCACGGGCTTTATGATAAGTAGCAGCGCCGTCATAACAAAACCGAAAATGCTTAAAACAAGGGTTGTCTTAAAAAGCTCTGCCATAAAATCACTCCAGTTCAAACATCTTCTTAAGGTCTGTCACGTCATCGTCCGAAAGCTTTTTGTTTTCGTAAAGTGCTGCAACCATATTTTTGATTGAGCCTTTGTAAATTTTGGAAAGGAAGCTTTCCGTTTCACTTAAATCATAGTCCTTTTGAGATAAAACGGGGTAGTAAAGGTTGGTTTTGCCCCTTTTATCGCAGGCGATAACTTCTTTTTTTAATAGTCTCTGAAGAAAGGTGGAAACTGTGGATGCCGTCCAGTCGTTGCCGTCAAGCTTTGCCGACACGTCAGCTACGGTCATTTTCTCTTTTGAGTCCCACAAAATTTTCATAATCTGATACTCGGAATCCGTAATTGTTTGCTTTATGTTTGACATTTTTTGCCTCCTTGGGGATTAATTGTAAGTGTAATTACACTTGTAGCTACAAGCACAGTATATCACGTGTAGCTACAAGTGTCAAGATGTTTTTTAAAAATGTAGGGGTCGATGCCACATCGACCCGGAAAATGCGGGCTGATGTGGGCATCAGCCCCTACATCAATTTAATATCAGGAGATAGGAAAAAATGCTTCAGAACGGACAAACTGCACCGCCCGAAGATGTATGAGATACATTGAGGGTGAAGTTTGTTCGTAGCAAGAAGGCGTAAAATGAAGAAAAATCGCAGAAATGCGATTTTTCAACACTATTTTAATAACTTTGATAAGCAAGGAGTAAGAGTCATCAATTTATTTGCCTTTTTGCGGTCTGAACTTTTTTAACATCTCCTCTTAAAGTAACTGGAAGTCTGTGCTAAGTAAATCATTATTTACTTCTTCGCAGAGTAATGAATGATCCAGGCAGGAAACCTCGTATTCGCCCTTGGGTGAGTGAAGCTCGAAAACTTCAATTACGTTGTCCTTATCCTTTAAAAGCTCACCGGGAAGGTACAATGTTCTCTGAGGTCCTACATCCCAGAAACGGCCGAGGTTAAAGCCGTTTACATAAACGCAACCTTTTCTCCACTGTCCCATGTCGCAGAAAGTATCAACGCCTGCTTTTGCATCGAATGTACCCTTGTAGAAGCAGGGAGTATCTGTCTTTACGATGCCCTTTTCATAAGAGAGCTTTGAAAGGTCTGAAAGAGGCAGACAGTCAATGGTAAAGCGCATATTGTTGGCGTAGTTATAAAGGAAGCTGCCGTCCGCATTTTCAATGTTGACACGAACTGAGCCGAGTATTCCCTTATAGTCGTAAATTCTGTGACCGTAGTTGATTCTTCCCATATTTTCAACAAGGATGGTAAGAACGCTTCCACCTTCTTTTACGGTAAAGGTGATGTCGGGGTTATCCGCATCACGAAGGTGGGTGCCGATATACTTTCCGTCAATGTAAACGGTTGCTCTGTCTGCAAGGCCGTCGATAATTAAATGTCTTACGCGGTCATCCGTATAGCGGATTTCGGAGCGGTAGCAGATAAAGCCGAAGTTCTGATCCAGATCTTCCATACAGATGGTTCTGTTTGCCTTAACCCTTTTATCCGAGAGATTATCAAGGTTTGAAAAGAGGGGAGCGGACTCTGTAAGGGTGATTTTTTCAATGGACTGAATTTCAAAGTCGGGATCAATGTGCTCTCTTTTTTCTCTGCCCAAATATTCGTCAAGCACATCGCGGAGGGCGTAGTACTTTCTTGTGGGTGTGCCTTCCTCGCTTATGGGTGCGTCATAGTCATAGCTTGTCATAAGGGGAGTGTAGGCGGTATTGCCGACACTGTGAAGTGCGCCTGAGGTAAATTCAAAGTTGGTGCCGCCGCAGAACATATAGAAGTTTACGCAGGCACCCATTTCAAGCGCTTTTTTGAAATACTCTGCCATTTTAACGCCGTCGCCGCCCTTATAGAACTTACGGCCCCAGAACTGAATCTGTCCCGTCCAGGCTTCACCGCTCATTAAAGGCTTATCGGGCTGAAAGGCACGAAGCTTTTCAAACTGGGCAATTGAGCCGGGATCTGCCCCGTGGTCAATACCGTTCCAGTTATCTTTAAGTGTTCCGTTTATGTATTTAAAATCGTCAACGCCGTTGGCACTTACAAAGGGAACGTCGATTTTTTCGTTTCTGTAAAAGTCACAAAGCATCTGTAGATATTCCAAATCGTCACCGAAGGAGCCGTATTCGTTTTCAAGACCAACCAAAATAACAGGGCCTCCGTTGGTGTGAAGATAGGGGCGGATTTTGTCGCAAAGCACCTTGTTATATTCGTTTGCCGCTTCCATATAGCCGGGATCGCTGGAGCGGACACAGATGGTTCTGTCCTTTAAGAGCCAGCTGGGAAGGCCGCCCATTTCCCATTCACCGCAAAGGTAGGGAGAGCAGCGGAGAATTACCTTAAGGCCGCATTTTGCGCAAAGCTCCAAAAAGAGCATAAGGTTTGCTCTTCCGTCAAAGCAGTATTCTCCTCTCTTAGGCTCAGTTAAGTTCCAGGGAACATAGGTGGTAACGGCGGTCAAGCCGAAATCCTTCATCAGGCGAAGTCTTCTTTCCCATCCGCCGGGAAGGGTTCTGAAATAGTGAAAGTCACCGCTGACAAGGAAAAATTTCTCGCCGTCTAAATAAACGCCGTCTTTTTTTATTTCAACTGTTTTTGCCATAAAAACACTTCCTTTTAATTGTTCTAACTCAATTTTACCATAGCAAAAAGGGGGTGTCAAGTGTACCTTTGTTGCTTTTTTATGCGATTTTTTACAATTCATCGAATATTATGTCGAACGAAAAATGGTAAAAAATGGTAAAAAGTTCTTGCATAAATTGGTAATTTATGGTAAAATGCAGTTACAGACAAAAATAAATAAAAAACAGAAGAAAAATGAAATTTAAGGTTTGAAAGGATGGAATTAAAATGAAAGAGAAATTAAAGGTGCTTGTAATTGATGACAGCCGTGAGGTGGAAGATGGAATTAGCGCTTATTTAAGGGATTCGGGCGAAAGGGAAGTTGAAATAGTGGGCTTTTGCCCCAACGGGAAAGACGGCCTTGAAAAGATAAGCCTTCTTAATCCCGATGCCGTAATTCTTGATATTGTAATGCCGGTGCTTGATGGAATAGGCGTGCTTAAAGCCTTGTCAAGGGCGGAGAAAAAGCCTGCGATAGTGGTGCATTCGGCGCTTTCCGGAACTTACGTTTCAAATATGGTATCGCTCTACGGCGCGGACTATTACATAACAAAGCCCGCTTCCTATGAAACTTTGTTTGAAAGAATAAAAATGCTTCTTCGCCCTGATAACTCAAAAAAGAGTGAGGGAGAAGAGGGCGCAAAGGCGCTTGAATTAAAGGTTACGGGTGTTATTCACAATGTGGGAATCCCTGCAAACATAAAGGGCTACAGCTATTTAAGAGATGCCATTATGATGACCGTCAAGGATTCTGAGCTGATGCACGCCGTTACAAAACAGCTTTATCCCGAGGTTGCAAAGCGCCATAAAACCACATCCTCCCGTGTTGAACGAGCCATCCGTCACGCTATTGAGGTTGCCTGCACGAGAGGCAACGAGGAATTTTTCTACAAGCTTTTCGGCTATACCGTAAGTACCCTTAAGGGTAAACCCACAAATTCGGAGTTCATCGCACTGATTGCTGATAAGCTCCGATTGGAGATGAATGTGGGCTGATTATGATAACCCCTCCTACTCATTTCTCAATCCCTTTTGAAAAAAGATGCCCGACGGGCATCTTTTTTCGTTTAATTTGACACTTGCGGGAAGGACCTTTGTGTGATACAATATATACTGCAGATTTCTTATTTAACGGGAGGTTTTACTATGAATAAAGAAATAAACGAAATTGCCGAAAGATTAAAGGGACTCCGTGAGGCTTGCGGTTACACCGTGGAGGAGCTTTGCAGTGAGCTTTCCTTTGATGTTGAAACATATAAAAAATATGAGGAAACAGGGGAAGATGTGCCCATAAGCACGGTTTATGCCGTAGCAAATAAATTCGGTGTGGACTTTACTGAAATCATCACCGGAAGAAGTGCCCGTCTTGACACCTATCAGGTGGTACGCCGTGGCGAGGGCGAGGATATAAAGCGTTACCCCGGCTATCGCTTTGAGGATTTAGCTTTCCGTTACAGCGGAAAAATTATGCAGCCATTATTGGTAACACTTGACCCTTCCGATGATCCTGCGGCACTTGTATGCCATTCGGGACAGGAATTCAATATGGTACTGGAAGGTCAGGTTGAACTGGTGTTTGACGAAAAATCTATAATCTTAAACCCCGGCGACTGTATATATTTCAATCCCCGTCATATGCACGGTCAGCGTTGCTATGGCGATGTAAAGGCAAGATTTTTAACGGTAATTGCCGAGTAGTAGGAGGATGTTATGCTTGAGAAATTTTTAGAGAGAACAGAATTTTCGTCCTACGAGGACTTTAAGGCAAATTACAGGGTAAAAGCCAATGACAACTTTAACTTTGCCTTTGATATTGTTGACGGATGGGCAAGTGAAAAAGGCGATAACAGGGCGCTTTTATGGTGTAATGACGAGGGTGAGGAGAAAATCTTCACCTTTTCCGAAATGAGTGCATTAAGCAATAAGGCGGCAAACTATTTTAAGTCACTTGGTCTTAAAAAGGGTGACGTTGCCCTTTTAATCCTTCGCCGCCGCTGGGAATACTGGGTTGCGGTTACAGGACTTATGAAGCTTGGAGTTACCTTTATTCCGGGAACACTTCAGCTTACCAAAAAGGATATTGCCTACCGTGCAAATGCGGCAGGCGTTTCCCTTATTTTATCTCTTGAGGATGACTATGTAAACGAGCAGATTGAGCTTGCAAGAAGCGAAATGCCGGGTGTATTGCACTATCTTATGGCAGGGGACAAGGATAAAGAGGGCTACAAAAATTTCAACAGAGAATTTGAAAAGTGCGATTCATCCTTTGAAAGAAGCGCCGATTCTGCAGGCGGACGGGATATAATGCAGATTTACTTCACCTCAGGTACCACCGGTATGCCAAAGATGGTAATGCACAACTATTTTCATCCCCTCGGCCACATTGTAACTGCGAAATACTGGCAGCAGGTTGAGGAAAACAAGCTTCATATGAGTGTATCGGATTCGGGCTGGGCAAAGTTCGGCTGGGGCAAGATTTACGGTCAGTGGATTTGCGGTGCAACGATTTTTGCATATGATATGGAAAAGTTCATCCCCGCAAAGCTCCTTTCAATGATGGAAAAGTACCGCCTTACCACCTTCTGCGCACCTCCCACAATGTACCGCTTTATGCTTCAGGAGGATGTTTCATCCTACGATTTGTCTTCGGTTAAAAACTGGGCAACCGCAGGTGAGCCGTTAAATCCCGAGGTGTTCAACCGCTGGAAGGAATTGACGGGCGGCGAAATTCACACAGGCTTCGGGCAGACTGAAGGAACAGTCCTTCTTGCGGACTTCAAATGGGTAAAGCCTATCCCCGGTGCAATGGGTAAGCCTTCTCCCATCTACGATTTAAGACTGTTCAATGAGAACGGAAAAGAGTGCGGAACAGGTGAAGAAGGCGAAATCGTAATCTGCGATGTAATAAACAATCCTCCCGTGGGACTTTTTGTGGGCTACTATAAAAACGAAGAGCAGACGGCGGAGGCACTTGGCAGCGGTAACTATAACTTAAAGGACGTTGCATGGTGCGACAACGACGGCTATTACTGGTTTGTGGGAAGACATGACGATGTTATAAAGTGTTCAGGTTACAGAATAGGTCCCTTCGAGGTTGAAAGTGCCTTAATCGAGCATCCCGCTGTTGTTGAATGTGCAATCACCGCCGCACCCGACCCGGTGCGTGGTCAGGTTGTAAAGGCAACGGTTGTTCTTGCCAAGGGGTATACTCCTTCCGATGAGCTTATTAAAGAGCTTCAGAATCACGTAAAGAAGGCAACAGCTCCCTATAAATATCCGAGAATCGTGGAATTTGTGGACGAGCTTCCGAAAACTTTAGGCGGAAAGATAAAAAGAGCACAGATAAGAAAAGAAAGCGAAGCCAAATAAGAAAAGCGACTGCCGCGGCAGTCGCTTTTCTTATTTATATGCAGGATTTTTATATGAAGCGGGAAAATTAAAGCTCGTCTGCTCTTACTTCGCGGCCAAGCTCGGCAGATTTATAGAAGCATTCGATAATCTTTGCAACCTCTAAGTTCTGCTCCTTGGTGATTAAGTATTCTTCTTTACCCGCCAGGGTGTTCATAATGTTTCTGTACATATAGCGGTGCTGTTCAAAGGGCACGCCCTTATATTCGCCGTTGTCAAACCACTTCATTTCGGTTTCAGCCTGATAGCGGCCTACGTTTTTGTAAAGCTTTTCCTTGTTGACGGAAAGACCGCCCTTGTCACCGCAGATAACCATATCAAGGTTTGTGGTGGGAAGATTAAGAGCCCAGGAAAACTTGAAGTTTACGCTCATACCGTTTGAAAGTCTCATGAAGCCTGTTGAAAAATCTTCAACGTCAAATTCCTTATAGTCATATTTTCTCGGTGTGAAAGCGCCTGAATATGCGCCGCTTTCCGCAATGGATAAAAGTATATCCTCGCCCTGATTTGCAATTTTTGTAAAGGCGGAGCCCGATACGGATAAAACCTTGGGGCTTCCCACTATCCATAAAAGGGAGTCGATTAAGTGAACACCCAAATCACAGAAGGGACCGCCACAGTTATGCTCCTTCATATGGAAATAGCCCCAGGTGGGAACACCGATTCGGCGGATAAATTCGATATCGGAAAAATAGGGTGCGCCAAGCTCGCCTGAATCCACCAGCTGTTTTGACTGCATCATATAGTTACGCCATCTCATACACTGGCAGGGGAAAAGCTTTTTTCCGCATTCTTCTGCGGTTTTCCACATTTCCTCGGCATCGCGAAGCGTTACTGCGATGGGCTTTTCGCAGGCAACGTGAGCACCTGCCTTAAGTGCGGCGATTGTCCACTTTTTATGGTATGCATTGGGGGTACAAACCGCAACAAAGTCGGGATGAAGCTCATCAAGCATCTTCTGAGGGTCGGCATAATAGGAAGGCACATTGTGTCTTTTTGCAGTTTCCGCTGCAACCTCTTCTCTTATGTCGGCAACGCCGATGACTTCAATTAAGCCCTCTTCTCTTAAAATGTTAAGGGCGGGGAAATGTGCGGAGTTTGCAATCATTCCGCAGCCAATTAAAGCAACACGTAATTTACTCATATTTATCTTCCTTTCTTATATCATAAAGGGGTCTTCTGCCTTTTCGCTTACGCCGGATTCGCAGGAACGGCATCCTGCATCAAGTGCAGAGGCGGCTCTCATATTGAAATCAAGTGTTAAAAGCTCGTGCAACGGAGCACCAAGGGTGAAATGCTCAATTAAGTTTTTCGCCATATCCGCATTTGTCTGGGGCGGACACTCGAAAACCTCGGTGGGAGCAGGGGAAGGCTGATAGGGCTTTAAGTCCTTATAAACCTTTACTATGGGATCAAAACGGTCTGCAACGATTACGCCTTCGGTGCCGTAAACAACGGGGCCTGTTGCGATTTCACCGTTATTCATTGTTGACCAGGAGCCTTCAATTAAGCCTACCTTATCGCCGAAATCTATGGTGAATACGGAATAGTCCTCAACGTCGGAAAAGGGCAGGAAAAAGTTTTTCTTAAGGCCGTAAACGCTCTTTGCCGTCATATTGGTTATCCAGGTTGCAAGTACGCATCCGTAGCCCGCATAGTCAAATATGGAGCCTCCGCCACGGTCTTGTTGATACCACCACATTTTGGAAAGCTCCTTTGGGGTAAACTGATCAAGTCTGTAAGGGCCTCTTGTTGAAGGGCTTCTGTACTGAACGCGCAAAACCTCACCGATTATGCCTGAATCGGCAAGCTTCTTTGCCTTGTTGAAGGCGGGAAACCAGGCAATGGGCCAGTTTATGATAAGCTCGCCCTCTGACTCCTTTGCGGCTTTGTACATCCTTTTGGCATCAGCCATATCGAAGGCCATAGGCTTTTCAACAACGACATTCAGGTCGCGCTTAAGCACTTCAATAGCGCAGTCGGCGTGGCTTTTAACATCGGAATTTATCATTACCATATCGGGCTTTTTACTTAAAAGCTCCTCATAGTCATAATAAAGCTTTACAGCATCGCGCATCTGTTTTACACAGTTACGGGAAACTTTTTCGTCAACAACTTCTTTATCCTTCGATAAAAAGTCTGCCATACCGATAAATTCAACCTTGTCTGAGGCTGTGTTCATACAGAAAAACATCTGACTTGCGTGAACGTGGTCAAGGCCCAAAAAGGCAATTTTAAGCTTTTCCATAGTGTGCCTCCTTAAAATGTGGTTTCAAGTTTAATTGTTACGCCCTTTTCGATTGCCTCGGGAATCTTGCACATAATTTCAAGAACGTGTCTTGCGTGCTCGGGAGACAATACGGGGGATTTGTCATTTTCTATTGCATCGATGATATCGCCTAAACAGCAGCACTGGCTTATCATCTTTTTCGGGGGCTTTGCAGGCGTTTCCGGAACCATCCATCCCTTTAAGCCCATATCAATGCTGTCTATGTAAAGGTCTGGCGCAGGGTTTGACATATAGGGGCGGGCGAAGGAAAGAGTGCCTCTCTCTCCGAAAATTTCAAGCTGGGGAGCACGGCTTGCCTTCTGTGAAAAGCCTGTGTCCACCATTGCCATTTTGCCTTCTCCGTAATCAAGGCAGATTACATACTGGTCGGGAAGCATATCCGTCTTAATCATTTTTCCGTCAAAGGCACCGGAGCGCACCATTCTTTCGGGAGTGGTGATTTTAGCCATACAGGAAAATGCCTTTGCAGGACCGAAAAGGCTTGTAACTATCTGAAGACCGTGAACACCCATATCAACAAGGGCGCCTGCACCGGGCTCGAAAAACCAGGAGGGGTCAGCCTCGCGGTACTGGAAATATTCAGGTCCGCCGTGGGACATATTGCACTTTGCATAGTAAGGTGCGCCTATGGCATCCTTCTTTATTAAGTCCTTGGCAATGGCAAGGTCATATCTCATGGGATGCACCGGCACGCAGGCAAATTTAACGCCCATTTTCTTTGCAAGCTCAATCTGCTCTGTGAGCATTTCAACGGTGGGTGCGGCAGGCTTCTGGGAAATTAAGTGCTTACCTGAAGCAAGGATAGCCATATTTATTTCGTGATGCGCCTGGATTGATGCCGCATCAATGGCAATATCAAAGTCGCACTTTTCGATTAATTCGTAAACGTTTTCATAAACTTTGGGCACACCGTATTTTGCGGCGGCAGCTTCTGCTCTTTCCTTTACTATATCAACCACCGCAACACAAACGGCGTTTGCTTCCTTTGTGATGTTGGGAAGATACTGGGCATTTGCGAACATACCGCAACCGATTACGGCAACCTTATACTGTTTTGTCATAAAAATACCTCCTTAAGCATTTGCTTAATTATCTATTTACAATTATAAAAAGAGATGCTATAATTGTAAATGGATTTTATTATTAAAATGGTGGACAAAATTAACATAAGGTTGGTGATTTTGTGTTCTACAGCTTGGATTTATCGCATTTTCCAAAGGTTACAAAGGTGTATTCTGTTACCAGAAAAACCGTGTGGCAGGTGGCGGATCCTTACAACATTTTTATATATGTTGAAAAGGGATGCTGCTTAATTGAGATAAACGGAGAAGAGCATATGGTAGAGGAAGGAAGCCTCCTTTTCATCCCGGAAGGGCAAAGCTATAAAAGAAGCCCGGTGGGAGATACCTTTTGCACAATGACTTATATACACTTTAAGTCGGGTGAAATAACTCCGCTTTCCATAGCTGAGCTCAAGGGCGAAATTATAAAAAGGCGCGACGGTATAAATAAAAGTATACTTGAAAACGGAATCGACGAAAGCCCCTATACGGCATACCTTTTGGAATGCAGTGATTTTTCCGGCAGGGAGGGGGATTTTTCCGATGCTTTTAGTCGCCTTCGTAAAAACTTTTCCCGTCACCACATAGAAAGTGGTCTTGAAACATCTTTGGCTCTTTGCGAAATCCTTGCTCTTATGACGGAGGAAACCAGGGAGAAAATAAAGGATGAAACAAGGATAGAAAGGGCTGTGCCTCCTAATTTACGCCGCGCCCTTTCCTTTATAAAGCAGAATTATACCGAAGAAATCACCCTGTCTGATATTGCGAAGCACTCAAGTGTCACAAAACAGCAGATTATAAGATACTTCCGCAAAGAGCTTAAAACCACTCCTATGCAATATGTTAATTACTGTCGCTTAAACCGCGCAAAGGAGCTTTTTTTAAGCAAGTCCTATCAGACGGTAAGCGAGGTGGCAAGCGAGGTTGGCTTTTCCGACGTTCACTATTTTTCACGCGTGTTTAAAAAAATAAACGGGGAAACCCCGTCGGAATTTATAGAGAGAATAAGAAATTTCGATGAAAAAAAGCACCTATCGGAATAAAAAAGCTCCGTGGCATTCGCCACGGAGCTTTTTCTTTTGCTTATTCTACAGAAAACTTCTTGAGTTCGGATGCCAGATCGTCGCAATCGTCAGAGTGAACTGTGAGAGTGAGAGGCTTGCTCAAGTCAAGGCTGAAGATGCCCATGATTGATTTTGCGTCAACCACATATCTGGAGGATGCAAGGTCGATGTCGTAGGGGCACTTGTTAACGATGTTAACAAACTCCTTTACGTCCAAAATAGAATTAAGTGCGATGTTAAAAGATTTCATGTAAAACATCTCCTTTCCTTAATATAATATCACAAAATCTCTTTTCAGTCAATATTTTACCGTCATTTTTACATTCTTTTCAAAATATAATTGTGATGTAGACTAAAAAATGGAGTGTCAGTTTTCGTATTTTGGATATTCTGTTTTATCCGCTCCCTCATTTTCATAAAGGATTCGGCAAAGCTCTGCTATCTGCAGAAATTCTGCCCTTATTCCGAAGGGATCGTCTGATTTTGCGGCAAGGCGGGCGTTTTCAATTACCGATTCAAAGCTTGCATCTCCCTTAAATTCCGAATTTTTCAAAATCAGGGATAGCTCCGCTCCTGATGCGGCAAGGGCAAAGTTTGCGCTTTTATTTGAAGATACATTCTTTTTTATCACGAATTCCGAAAGCTTGCTTTCATTCTCTCCGGGGGATTTATAACGTATGCGGAAGGTTAATAAATCGCCTTTGTCAATTACGCTCTGATACTTAAGATTGGCGTTTTCCGTGGCATCTCCCGGTACTATTTCATAAAGCACGACCAGGGTGTGACCTGCTCCCACTTCACCTGCGTCCTTTTTGTCATTTTCGAAATCCTCCGTTTCGAGCAGACGGTTGTCATAGCCTATAAGGCGGTAGGATTTTACTTTTTTGGGGTTAAATTCCGCCTGGAATTTTACATCGTCGGCAATGGTATATAAAGTGCCCGTAAGCTTATCTGAAAGAACTCTTTTTGCCTCCATTAAGGAGTCGATATAGGCGTAGTTTCCGTTGCCCTTGTCGGCTAAGGTCTCCATCCGGGCATCCTTATAATTTCCCATACCAAAGCCGAGGACGGTAAGGTAAATTCCAAGCTCCCTTTTTTCTTCTATGAGCTTTTCAAGCTCTTCGTTATCCGCCATGCCTACGTTAAAGTCACCGTCGGTGCAAAGGATTATGCGGTTGTTGCCGTTGACCTTATTTTCGAGGGCAGCCTCATAAGCAAGGCGGATTCCCGCTTCTCCGTTGGTAGAGCCAAAAGCTTCCAGCGAATTTACCGCATCAATTATTTTGTCTCGGTGCTTAACCTTTGTGGGAGATAAAGCCACGCCGGAGCTTCCTGCATAGGTAACTATGGTTATTTTATCGTCATCGTCAAGCTTATCCAGTAAAAGGCTTATGGATTTCTGTATTAAAGGAAGGCGGTTATCCTGATGCATGGAGCCTGATGTGTCAATTAAAAAGACCAGATTCTGAGGGGTTTTCTCTTTAATTTCATCCCCCTTCAAAGCAAGCATCAGAAGAAGGTTATCCTTGTTCCAGGGGCAATTGTGAAGCTCGGTGGTAACAGAAAAGGGTGTTCCGTCGGATGGCAGAGGAAGGTCGTAGTCAAAGTAGTTTATGATTTCTTCTGTACGAACCGCATCTGTGGGCGGAAGTTCGCCATCGAGGATGAAACGGCGGATAACAGAGTATGATGCCGTGTCAACATCCGCCGAAAAGGTGGATAACGGGCTTGTTACGGGGTTTTTGAAGATTGATTCCTCGGCGCTTTCATATTCTTCACTTGAAAGGGAGTTATAGTCAGTGCTGTCGGTGAAATATATGCGGCTGTTTTCCGTAGCTGATGCCATTTCCTTGGCTTCTGCTTCGGCATAGTCTTCGGTAAGGTAGTTTTCTCCGTCATCTTCTGCCTCGTGAATTCCGATAACCTCGGGGGCTTTGCATCCGGCAAGGGAAAATAATGATACACAGATTAAGATAAGCGCCAAAAATTTCTTTTTCATAAAATCATTCCTTTCGGGTGTTTTCATAAATAATACAAATTTTGGAGTGATAAGGTTGCAAAAGCGAAAAAGTTTGGAAGCTTTAAACAAAAAAAGGAGGGCGTTTTTGTGCGATTTTTAAGAGGAATCGGTGCAGTTTTCTGCATTTTATCAATAGCTTTAATTTGTCTTCTTGCGGCATCGGTGTTCAATGAGGAACTGGCAGAGAGCCTTAAAGAGGTGGGGGATAATGCACTTTCGGCAATTCACGAGTTTTCCGAAAAAGCGGAGGTGAATGTGTTTTCTGAGGTGACAAGTGATTAAATTTGCAAAGGGGCTTTATATTCATTTTTCGGTTTTTATCCTTTTTGCTGTTTCTTGCTTTTCCGGGACGTTTCTTATCACGGCAATGGCGTTTATTACGGCAATCTGCCACGAATTAAGTCACCTTCTGGCGTCCCTTTTATTAAAGGAAAAATGTCACGGCATCGCCATTATGCCCTACGGTTGCAGACTGTTTGTGAATACTGTCAAAAGTCCCGGTAAGGAATTTTTTATAGCCTCGGCAGGTCCTGTTTTTAATTTGATTATGGTGCTTTTTGTTAAAGAAGGTCCTCTTTATGAAATTAATCTTGCGATGGCTTTAATCAACCTTTTCCCCGTTATGCCGTTGGATGGCGGAAGAATGGTTTACTCCATCATTTCTCACGTGGTCGGAGGTTTTAAGGCTTTATCCGTGATGAGGATAATATCCGTTTCAGGAGGTGTACTGCTCACATTGCTGGGAATTTTCCAGGCGACGGTGACAGGCTTTAATCTATCTGTTTTTACAGCGGGAGCATTTTTGCTTTTTTCGGCAATTACGGATAGCGGGAAAGAAAAACTTTTCGCCTGTACCTTAAACTATGGAGATAAGCTTAAGGGAGGCTGCAGAAAAGTCTTTAACATTGCGGCAAGAGAAAGCCTTCCGGCAAGAAGCATTTTATCATCTGTTCCTCCGACAAGATATGCTGTCGTTACGGTAATCGGAGATGACGGTAAGGTAAAGTCCGAAATCACAGAGGAGCATCTGACGAAAGAAATAATTGAGAAAGGAGCCGCGCTCCGCCTTCGGGAAATAACTTAAAAGGGACTTGAAAGAGTGGCGGAAATATGGTACAATGTGAGATATACAAAAGTAAGAAATGAGGACTGCTCATGAAACTCGACAAAATATTAAAAAGGGTGCAAAAGCCCGGCCGCTACACAGGCGGTGAATATAACAGCGTCAAAAAAAATCCCGAAGACGTCAAAATCCGCTATGCCTTCTGCTTCCCCGATTCCTATGAAATCGGTATGAGCCACCTTGGTATGAAGATTTTATATCACCTGTTAAACGAAAGGGAAGACACCTTCTGCGAAAGAGTGTTTGCGCCCTGGCCCGATATGGAGGAGGAATTGAGAAAGGAAGGACTTCCTCTTTTTTCCCTTGAAACCAAGACACCGGTAAAGGATTTTGACTTCGTTGGCTTTACCCTTCAGTATGAAATGTGCTACACTAACGTGGTTAATATGCTGGATTTAGCAGGAATCCCCCTCTATTCAAAGGACAGAGGGGAAGACTGTCCATTTATCTATGCCGGTGGCTCCTGCACCTATAACGGTGAGCCCGTGGCAGACTTTTTCGACTTTTTCTCAATAGGTGAGGGCGAAGAGTCAACTCTTGCTCTTATGGATGAATACCTTTCCTGGAAAGCATCGGGTGAGGACAGACAGGGCTTTTTAAAGAGAGTCTCCCGCCTTAAGGGCTTCTATGTGCCTTCCTTCTATGATGTGGAATATAACGAGGACGGAACCATAAAGTCCTTTGAGAAAAATACGCCCGATGCCCCCGACAAGGTGCGAAAGTGCGTTATGGAAAATCTTGACGAAGCATATTATCCCGATAAAATAATCGTTCCTTATATAGATGTTGTCCACGACAGAATTATGCTTGAAATGTTCCGCGGCTGTATCCGCGGCTGCCGTTTCTGCCAGGCGGGTATGATTTACCGTCCCGTAAGGGAGAAAAGCCCCGAAACGCTTCTCCGTCAGGCAGAAGCGTTGATGAAATCCACGGGCTATGAGGAAATGTCCTTGATGTCACTTTCCACCAGCGATTACAGAAGCCTCGGTTGCTTTACGGAAGAACTACTTAAAATGACAGAAAAGGAAAAGGTAAGCTTATCCCTTCCGTCCCTTCGTGTGGATAACTTCTCCCTTGATTTAATGAGCAAGGTACAGAAGGTAAGAAGGACAGGCCTTACCTTTGCTCCCGAAGCCGGCACCCAGAGAATGCGTGACGTTATAAATAAAGGCGTTACGGAAGAGGATTTGTTAAAGAGTGCAAATCTTGCATTTACGGGCGGATGGACAAGCATAAAGCTTTACTTTATGATAGGTCTTCCATTTGAGGAGCTGTCCGACTGCCTCGGCATTGCTGACCTTTCCAAAAAGGTAGTAAGCGAATTTTTCAAAACCTCACCCGAAAAGGGCAAGCGCCCCTCTGTTACAATAAGCGTGTCTTCCTTTGTTCCCAAGCCCTTCACGCCTTTCCAGTGGGCAAGGCAGAACGAAATGGAAGAACTCCGTGAAAAACAGGTTGCATTAAAGGAAGAAATAAACTCCAAATTCATTAAATATAACTGGCACGAATCAACTTTAAGTGTGCTTGAAGGTGTATTTGCCCGCGGCGACAGAAGACTTTCCAAAGTTATTGAACTTGCGGTTAAAAAAGGTTGTAAGTTTGACGGATGGGACGAATTCTTCCTTGCGGACAAGTGGGAAGAGGCTTTCAGAGAAGCAGGACTTTCCCCCGAGTTTTACAGACGTGAAAGAAGCTATGATGAAATTCTTCCCTGGGACAAGATTGATATCGGCGTAACCAAGGAATTTTTAATGAAGGAAAATGAAAATGCCAAAAAGGCGATAGTGACGCCCAACTGCCGTGAGAAATGTTCCGGCTGCGGTGCCGCATGCTTCAAGGGAGGTGTATGCTATGAGTAGAATGTGGTTAAGATACGAAAAGGGAGAGGACGCAAAGTACATTTCTCACCTTGATTTCCTCCGTGCTATGACAAGAAAAT
>JAUNRD010000166.1:4536-5041 GCA_030535815.1 Clostridia bacterium | reverse complement strand
GCTTCTGAAGTAGGTGTAAACCTTAAGAACGGTTACAACGGCGACCTTACTGCAAAGGAAAACGGTAGCGTTGGCGGTCAGATGGTTAATGACATATGTCCCGTACGAACAATGGAATTCTCCCGCAAATGCCGTACAGTCAAGGGCTATGAAACAAGGGTTAAATATGATTTCAGGATCGTGGTGTAGAGCCTGACGGATAGATTTTTAATATTACAAAATTTAGTCAAGTATAAATTACTCATTTATACTTGACTAAATTGTTTTTATGTGCTATTATTTAATTAACCTTAAAGGAGGCGATATATATGTTTATAGGCAGACAGCGCGAGCTTGATGAGCTCAATAAGCGATATAATTCCGATAAATTTGAATTTATGGTTATCTACGGTAGACGTCGTGTAGGTAAAACTGCGCTCATCAATGAATTTATAGGGAACAAAAAAGCCATTTATTTTATGGGCGTTGAGAGTAATGCAAAGCAGAACCTTGAAAACTTTTCAAA
>JAUNRD010000166.1:0-4526 GCA_030535815.1 Clostridia bacterium | reverse complement strand
AAAACATTTTGGAATTTAGAAGCGGTATCGAAACGGAATCATCGTTCCTTTCGTTTCAGGCTGCACTTGAATATGTATTCAGACTTGCAGAAAAAGAAAGAATCATACTTGCTATTGATGAATATCCTTATGTGGCACGTTCTTCAAAGAGCCTTGCATCAACTTTGCAACTTATGATTGATAAATATAAAGATACATCGAAACTAATGCTTATTCTTTGCGGCTCTTCTATGTCATATATGGAAGATCACGTGCTTGCTTATAAAGCACCTCTGTACGGAAGAAGAACGGCGCAGATTAAGCTTTTACCCTTTGACTTTGAGGAGACCTGCCGATATTTTAAAAATCTGTCTGATGAAGATAAAGCTCTTATTTACGGCATTGTAGGCGGGACGCCTCAATATCTTTTACAGATGGATGATAAATTGAGCATAGAGGAAAATATCAAAAATACCTATCTGAATCCGATTTCATTCCTTTATGAAGAACCTACAAATCTGCTTAAGCAGGAAGTTCGCGAGCCGGCTATCTATACTGCTATTATCACAGCTATTGCAACGGGGGCATCGAGAATGTCCGAAATTTCCACCAAGGTAGGGGAAGATACCAATGTGTGTACGAATTACATTAAGAATCTTATGAATCTTGGTATCGTGCAGAAAGAAACACCGTATGGTGAGAAAGCTTCCCGTAAGTCGGTTTATTCAATAGAGGATAATATGTTCCGCTTCTGGTATCGTTTTGTGCTTGAAAATAACTCAATTATAGCCCGTGGTGCCGCGGATTTGGCATATAAACGAATTGAACCTCAGCTTTCCGATTATATGGGAAAGGTTTTTGAAGAAATATGTAAGCAGTATCTGTGGAAACAGCTTCTTTCGGGTAACTGCCCTGTAGCGTTTTCCTCTATCGGACGTTGGTGGGGTAACGATTCGCAAAATAAGTGCCAGACTGAAATTGATATTATGGGAGAACAGGATAAAAATACGGCACTTTTTGCAGAGTGTAAATGGACCAACGAAAAGGTCGATATAGGAGTTTTGGAAACACTTGTGGAACGTGGCAATTTATTCTCATATAAAACAAAGCATTACTATTTATTTGCTAAGTCAGGCTTTACAAAGGGCTGTATTGATAGGGCGGATGAAATGGGTAATGTTAGCCTGGTTAAATATGCGGATATGATGAAATGATAATTTACCTTCATCAGTGCATATAGAGAAAAATAACAAACAACTCCTCCTCTTTGATAACCAAGAGGAGGAGTTGTTTGTTAAAATAAAACTATCCTTGTGAAAAGGGAGAGTTTTATTTTCCAACGTTATTATTTAATACAAGTTTTCTTTAAGCTTGTATTAAATAAATCCCTTTTTTGTAAGATTTTTGTAGCTTGTTTCCATACAAGTAAAGGGGTCACGGCCATAACAGCTGTCCTGCTCCACAAAGGCATAGGGTGCATTTGCTTTTTCGCAGGCATCAAAGATGGAATCCCAGTTTAAGTTGCCCTCCAAAACCTCTGCATACTGGGGAGAATTTTCACCGCCGGGGATTCTTAAATCCTTGAAATGAACGGAGCTTAATCTGTCCTTACAGTGAATAAGCCAGGAGGCAGGATCAACACCGCCTATGGCTACCCAGTATACGTCCAAAAGGAACTTGTAGCAATCTGCAGGGGTGTTTTCGAGAATGATGTCAAAAACAAATTTTCCGTCCATCTTTGTAAACTCGAAGGCGTGATTGTGATAGGAGAAAATCATACCGTGCTTTTTAAGTTCTTCGGCAACTGCGCTTGTCTTTTTGATAAAATCGAAAAGCTTGTCGCGGTCAGCTGAAAATTCACGGGGCATATTTCCGATTCCTACAATATTGCAGCCCATGACTTTATGGTCTTCAATAATCTTCGGAAGGTTATTGTACATATCTTCCACATCGGAATGGGTACAAATAATCTCAAGGTTATAAAGGTCGGCTGTTTCCTTTATTTCCTTTGCGGATATAGATGAATCAAGCCCTGAAATCTGAATGGTTTTGTAGCCTATTTTGCTTACTTTTTCAAGTGTTTCCTTAAACTGCTCTCTGTTTTTGCAGAAGTCCCTTAAGGTATAAAGTTGTGCGCCTATTCTTTTGTCCATAATAATCCTCCTTATAAATAGTAACAGCAAATCTTGCCGTTACGTTATGACTTTTTTATATATTTGGGTAATTTTCGTTGACAATAATTAAAAAACGTGTTAATATACGACCGTTACATTTCCTTAAGCTATGGGATGTAATTAATAAAAAAGGAGGTAAAAATTACATGGCTAATCCTGGTTTTGAATCAGTGAAAAGAAGGATTGAAAACTTAAGGAGAGCGGAAGAAGGAAACAAAACATATTTACGCCGTCACAGAATCGGCGAATATCTGCCCGGGCAGGCAATTTACAATCTTGGCGATTATCCGAAGCGTTTTTCCATTGAGCCCACCGAATACGACTATAATCTTATAAAAGATATGGCTGAAAACGGCGTTAAGGTAATTCAGGTTCACGAGGAATGGAACGATGCCATAAGGCATCTTGGAGCAGACAAGTTTTCCTCCCACGACCATGAGGGCATGAAAAACTTTGTAAAGCTTTGTCACTCATTCGGAATAAAAATACTTCCTTATGTGTCCACGGGATATTTTGATATAAGAGATCCCGATTTCAGGGAAGAATTTGCCAGGAGCACCTACGGCTACCACGCGGAGCATTTAAATTACAGAAAGTGCTATGCGGGAAGTCCTAAGTGGAGATGCTATCTTATATCAAAGCTTAAAAATGCTGTGGAAACCTATGGCTTTGACGGCATATTCAACGACTGGGGCTATGACGGAGGAAATCTCTATGCCGAAGAAATGAGGAAACAGGGAATGGAGCTTTCCGGCGCAAAGTCCTGGGAGATGCCCTATGACCCCTTGCTTGAAGATATGCTCAGCGAAATTTACGTTGAGATAAAAAAACAAGGCGGAATTGTTAAAATCCATTGCGACAGAAACAATAAGCCTCCCTGCAAGGATAAAGTATATGACTATCTCTGGATAGGAGAGTGTGTTAATTCTGACGATTTCGGAGCCGGCAAGGATTATGAACCTTATGTAGTCCCTTGCGAACACGGCGAGTATTCGGATGCGGAAAATCCCGATTTGTATTATGTTAAAACCATTCCCTTTATGCAGTTCCCGCTTCTTAAAAGAGGCAGACCTCTTATGGGCAGCGGCATTTACGAAGAAGGTGTTGACTATGTGGAAATAGGGGACTTCCTTCACCATAAAAGGGTAGGGGAATATATGAAAGAGCATCCTGACGGACCTTTCGTATACAGCCTCTGGTCGAAAATTCCCGACGATATGGAAGAGTATCCCAGATGGTGTCGCTATATGAAGCTGTATAGTCCTATGGTAAAGGAAAACAGTGTTGCGTATATCGAATTAAAGGAATCGGAATATATTTCATCGCCCATACCCGAAAGGGTTTGCGCATCAATGTTCGTAAATGAAGATGAATATCTTGTACTGTCAAACCTTGGTACTGAAAATTACGAACTTATGCTGAAGGATGAATGGACTGACCGCGTTTCGGGCGTAAGCGGCAGATGCCACATTGTAAAACCGAAAAACATATTATTCCTCAAAAGATAAATACCTTAAGCAGGGCTTTGCCCTGCTTTTTTATTTTGTCAGGCTTCCTTTTTGTTGTTTACTGCCATAGAAATGAATGTAAAGACAGCAAGTATAATATGTGTTGCCAGATTGCCGTAGGATTTTGAGAGTATGTCATATATTATCCAGCAGGAAGAATTTAAGGCATATAATATGCGGTAGTTTCCTACATTGGTTTGTGCCATACTTGCAACATAAAGCATTGTGGCACAAAGTGAAAAAATGTCAAACCATGCGGAAAATACAGAAATTGTAACTGCAATAAAAGAAAGTGCATATATAGCGATTAAAACCAAAGGAAGCTTTTTCTTTTTATAATCGTAAAAGAAATTTATTATTACCTGAATGCAGGCAACAAAGCAAACTGCGGCACCTGAAAAGCTTTCACTTGATGTGAAAAAATAGCTTATACCCACAAGCAGATTGCCGAGGAAATTAAGTATATAAACTGTCTGCATTTTTTTGCCGAAGGGCTCTAAAATGCCGAGTATTATTGATATAAAAGAAGCCAAGTATGCTATATATTCCATGGATTTATTCTCCTTTATTATTCTTTTACTTAAATTATAAATCTTTATGGTTTTGTGTCAATATACACGTATGTGCTTTATAAGGATTTCAGAGGCGAAGGTACATATCCCATCAAAAACGAAGAAGTTCGTGCTTATATGAAGGTTTTAAGCCGCCTTCGTGACGGAGAAAAGATATGGGATATGACAGCAAACCGAGATAAACTTTAATATTTAATTGCCGGGAAATTTCCCGGCAATTTTTTATGCAGTAAAAAAATAAAAAAACGTGTATGTTGACACGAATTTTTATTGATTTTATAATGATTATAACA
>JAUNRD010000165.1:3679-5046 GCA_030535815.1 Clostridia bacterium | reverse complement strand
GTAATGGGGGTTGCCATAACCGCCACGGTGGAATTTTCCTTGAAAAGCACCGCAGGCTTTAAGGCAGGTTCAACCCCGATTATGGGAAAATCGGGATACTTTTCCCGCAGGAAAGATGCCGCAACGCTTGTTGCCGTGTTGCAGGCAATAACCAACGCCTTTGCCCCT
The DNA here is from genome assembly GCA_030535815.1 of Clostridia bacterium. GTDB lineage: Bacteria > Bacillota > Clostridia > CAKSNL01 > HGM11501 > HGM11501. The sequence continues at coordinate 4,878 of JAUNRD010000165.1, read as the reverse complement.
TTACCCATGAGCATCTCGGCGTTTTTAACCGAAAGCTCCATAACCTCTTTTACCCTTTTGCTACCATAAGGGGCGTTGGCACTGTCCCCGAAATATATAAAATTTTCATTGGGCATCAGGCGATAAAGTTCCCGAAGTACGCTGATGCCTCCTACGCCGGAATCAAAAACCGCAATGGGTTTACTGCTGCTCATCAAATACGCTTCCTTTTTTTATTCTTCGTCCTCTTCCTCGGAAATTCTGTATGCAAGAGTCATTAAGCTGTCACTTAAAGGCACCGGCACAACAGGAACAGCGCTTGTAACCTCGAAGTGAGAGAAATTCCATATTCCCTTGATGCCAAGTGCCTCAAGCTTTTTCGCAACCTCGTCGGTGGTTCCCTTCGGGATAGCAAGAGCACCGATATCGGGGCATTCAGATTCGCAGAACGCCTCAAGTTCATCCATTCCCTTTATTGAAAGATCGCCGACGGATTTTCCGATTAGGCTCTCATCCTGGTCAAATATTCCGATAAAGCGGAATCCTCTTTTCGTAAAGCCCGGATAGTTAAGTATTGCACGGCCTAAATTTCCCGCACCGATAATAACAATTTTATAGCACTTATCAAGTCCTAAGATTTTGCTTATCTCATCGCGGAGCATCTTTACGTTGTAGCCATAGCCCTGCTGACCGAAACCGCCGAAGCAGTTTAAGTCCTGACGTACCTGAGACGCCGTAAAGCCAAGCTTTTTGCTTAAAACCTGTGAGGACACCCTCTCTATTCCCATTTCCTCTAAGTCAGATAAATATCTGTAGTATCTTGGGAGTCTCCTTACTACAACCAAAGGCACATTCTTATCCATTAAAATTCCTCCTTAATTTCTGTGGCAACAAACTTTTCGTCAAACTTTGAAAATTCCGCCTGACCACCCGTTGCCTCAGTAAGATTTTTCTCAAATTTTCCAACATTCTCCAGTAAAACCGAAACGGAAAAATAAACATCCGAATCATATACCATATCATAGGGCGAAAGCTCCATCTTCCGCATTTCGTATTCCACCTTGCCCCAAAGCGTATAGGAAACCTTGACTCTGTAAATGGCAGAATAAGACATATATATGGGCTTTGCCGCATCAATCGCGATTGATGCCGCGTGTCCGTAGGCCCTTACAAGTCCGCCGCCGCCAAGGAGTATTCCGCCGAAATAGCGGGTTACAACC
>JAUNRD010000165.1:0-3669 GCA_030535815.1 Clostridia bacterium | reverse complement strand
GTCAGTTAAATCCTGCTTCCTTATGGTATCAAGCACCGGGATTCCCGCAGTTCCCTGAGGTTCTCCATCGTCGGAAAAACGCTGAATGTTATTTTCCCTCACCACATAGGCATATACGTTATGACGCGCATCTGTGTGCTTTTTCTTTATTTTATTTACGAAAGCAAGGGCTTCCTCCTCCGTTTTAACGGGGCAGGCATAGCCTATAAACCTTGATTTCTTTTCGGTAAATTCAGCTACGCTTTCTTTTTCAACCGTTTTATACCCGTTCATACTTTTTATACCTTTCTTTTGTTACGGCATCAAGCATCGCCTCAATAAGAGTGCCCTCCTCCGTATAGTCGGTGCTTAAAATAAGCTCGTTTTCATGTATTTCCGAAACCACCGCTCCGTCGGTATAGGGAATCAAAAGCACCGCTTTTTTCTTTTTACCCGGAAGTGCTTCTTCAATCGCCTCAATAAGCTTATCTAAATTTTCTCCCTTTTTAGCAGAAATTTCCACCTGATAGGTAAAGCCGTAATCGCCAAGGAGTTCTTCTTCTCTTAGGTCTATTTTATTGAATACGCCGATTACCGGCTTTTCATCGCATCCAAGCTCCGACAAAAGCTTTCTTACCACCTTTATGTGGTTTTCCATTTCCGGGCTTGATGAATCAATAACGTGAATTATAATATCCGCCGAGCTTGCTTCCTCTAATGTTGACTTGAAAGCCTCGATAAACTGATGAGGAAGCCTTCTTATAAAACCGACCGTGTCAATTAATCTTACGGACCTCGAATCGGAAAGTTCAAGGGCTCTTCCCGTTAAATCCAATGTTTCAAAGAGGCGGTTTCTTGCAGTTACTTCCGCTCCTGTCATAATGTTTAAGAGTGTAGATTTTCCAGCATTGGTATAGCCAACGATTGCGGCAGTTTTAACTCCGTCCTTTTTTCTTCTCTGCCTTGAAAAGTCACGACGTTTTTCTATTTCGGCAAGTTCTTCAGATAGTGCCGAAACCCTTCTCATAATGTGTCTTCTGTCAGACTCAAGCTTTGTTTCACCTGGACCTCTCGTTCCGATACCGCCGCCCTGACGGGAAAGTGCCTTTCCCATGCCGGAAAGCCTCGGAAGCATATATTTAAGCTGTGCAAGAGCAACCTGAATCTTTCCCTCTGCGCTTTTCGCCCTCTGTGCAAATATATCAAGTATAAGGGTGTTTCTGTCAATTACCGAAACGCCTGTTGCGTCTGCGATATTTCTTATCTGGCTTCCGGTCAGCTCATCGTCAACCACAATCATATCTGCTTCCAATGTGTCTGCGGCGTTTTTAAGCTCCTCAAGCTTGCCCTCTCCGAAATATGTGCCCGTTTCCACCACCTGGCGGTTTTGCACCATTTCCCCTACCACAATTCCGCCCGCGGTTTCAACAAGCTCCGAAAGCTCTCGCATGGATTCTTCCGTAGTGTCGCAAAGTCCGTCAAGGGCACCCGTATGCACCCCGGCAATTATGACTTTGTCCTGTTCCTTCAATGTATCTTCCATGCTCATCGCCTCCTTTTGTAAATTACATTTCAGTATACCATATTTTTTATGCTATGTCAAAGTAATTCAGCCTATAATCCACAATTTTAAAAGAGCAAGGCTCTCCCTTAAATAGCAGGAAATCAAATTATACCACTGTAAGGGTGCTCCCATATGGGTAACCCTTAAAAATCCGGCGTTTTTCGCCATGGTAACACTGCGCAGTATATGAAAGCGGTTTGTTATTACCAAAACGCTGTAGTCACCTTCAAATAAACCGTCCGCAATCACCTTGGAAAATGCCATATTTTCCTCGGTGGAGGTTGCCATTTCTTCTTTTACTATTTTATCTTTTGCAACGCCCTTTGATATAAGATATTTCTCCATAGCATAAGCTTCCGTCACATCCTCCTGAAATCCCTTTCCTCCGGTTACTATTATCAGAGCATCGGGGTTTTTCTTGTGGTATTCCGCCGCCTTGTCAAGGCGGTACTGAAGCGGAAGTGTAACCTGCTCTCCCCTTACCGCCGCGCCTAAAACTATAACGGCATCCTCTTTATATGTGGCGTTGTCATTTGTTCCGTAGATGGCAATAAACGAAACAAGCAAAAGCCCGGCGCAAAGAAGAGTCAAAAAGGCGTACTTGACATATTTAAGCACTCCTTTTTCCGTAAGTTCTTTTATTCTTTCCTTAAATATTCCCCAAAGCATAAAAAATGCCCCAAGTATAAATGTAAGGAGATTTCCCAAAGTAAAATTTGCAAAAATCAGCAAAAATATTCCGATTGTCAAAATTCCTGAGCCAAGTATTAAAAGTATCGCTTTCATAATTACTCCTTTGTCAGATGCAGTATATAAGTGCGGCAATCCTCTTTGCCGAGGCAGCAAGTGATGCTAAGGTTATATACTCGTTTACGGAATGGATGTTTCCGCCCTCTGTTCCCAAATTGTCCACGCAGGGGATGCCGCACTCCGTCACATACGCCGCGTCGGAGCCGCTTAAGCAGGCGCGGGGAGTTAATTCAGGAAGGCCGTTTTCTTTATATATTTCATTCATTTTTTCAAGTAAATTTATGTTTTTGTCGCTCATTGCCATTGCAGGGCGAAAGCTTACTTCGTCAAGTGTACAACTGCAGCCTTCAACAGTTATATTGTCCGAAACCTCTTTGCATTTTTTCTTTGCCCCGATAAGCTCCTCATCCGTAGAAAAGCGGATGTCCGCATAAAATGAGCATTTATCGGCAACGGTATTTGCCTTTGTTCCGCCGCTTATTACACCGCAGTTACAGGTAAGGCCGTCGGGGTTCTTCATTTTTTCAAGCTCAATAATTTTATACGCCGCCTCTGCCACGGCATTGGCTGCCTCGGCACAGCGGGATGAGTGAAGCGCCTTTCCGTGAACGGTGAAAAGATAGCGGAGAATTCCCTTTCGCCTGATTACCGCCGTGTTTCCTTTTATTCCTTCAAGGTTAAGAAAAGCAACGGAGCCTTTAGCCTTTTCGCATATGTATTTTATTGTTTCCTTGTTGCTTGTGGCACTGCTGTTTTCCTCGTCTGACTGTAACAAAAGATGAACGGGGCGATTTTTAAAGCCGCACTTATCAAGTGCCTCCATTGCCATTAATGCCGCAACGATGCCCCCCTTACAATCCATAACTCCGGGGCCGTACATTTTTTCTTCATCACGCCTTACGGGAACAGGCCCGAAGGAGCCTACGGGATGCACCGTGTCCATATGCCCGGATAAACTTACGGGTGCTCCCTTTGCATCGGGATCAAGAGTGAGTAAAAGGGCATCTCCCGATATTTCCTGATTAAGCACCTCCGTCTTCCAGCCCTTTTCCTTTGCAAAATCAAGGAAGTATTTACCGACTTTGTCAACACCCTCCTTAAAATCCGTAGGGCTTTCAATATTGCATACCTCTTCCAGTATGTCTAAATACTTTCCTTCCATTTCTTCAATTATGTTAAAAAGCTTTTCGCATTTCACCGCATATCATCCTCTTTGACAAAATTTCCAAGCACTTTTTAAGTATACCACACTTCCTTATTCATTTCAAGAAAAAGAGCGGGAAACGGCGGTACTTCTTAGGGATAAATCGCCCAAAATTCTCGATTTTGGCACATTACTGTGTCAAAAAGCCTTGCAATAATTAAAAAACTCCAAC
>JAUNRD010000164.1:1961-5049 GCA_030535815.1 Clostridia bacterium | reverse complement strand
GACTTTTCGCCTGAATGTACGTGATCCTCTGATAAATAATAATCGCCGCCTACATAGGAAGGATAAGTGATAAGAGTGCCTTCATCTTCTTCAAAGCCGTAGGTGGATTTTACGCTGTCAACACCTGAAATTACGGAAATGAACGACTTTGCATTGTCCTTCTTTACCGTGATTATTGCCCTGCCGTTTTTATGAGCTGTGATTTTTCCGTCAGACACTGAGATAACTTCCGGATTATCTGACGTAAATGTGAAAGGTGTCAGGTTTTCTACGGTGGTGTAATTTCCTGCGTTGTCAAAAACTTCTATGGATATACTTTGGCTTTTGCCGGGAGAAAGGTTTATTTTGTCCGGGACCTTGATGCCTGAAACCTTATCAATTACGAATATTTCTGTTTCACCTTTGGCGTTGCCGCTATTGGCATTTATTTTGACAATGCCGCCTTTTCCGGCAGTGAAAACGCCGTCTTTGATTTTGCCGGAAGATGCCGTCCAGCTGATTTTGCCGTCAACCGAACGGAGATTTTTATCATATATTGCATAATTTATTTTTACGCTGTCTCCGATAAATACGGTGCTTTTTTCACTTTTTAAAGCGATTTTATAGGGAGAAGAGTCCTTGTCTGCATCCTTATAGGTGAGGCCGATAGCGTTTATTATACGTCTTGTTTCGGAGGGGGAGTTTACGACGTGCATTTTTTCATTCCAGATAGTGGATGCAAGCATAGAAGTGGAGCCTCCACCGTCTAAATTAACGGCACTGTAGCATCCGAGCTTTTCCATAAGTGTGGCAAGCTCAGTCATCGTCATACCACGGCTTTCTCCCTGTCTTCCGTTTACTGCGACGAGATAAAGCGTTTCACCGTCTTCGGATATGCCAATGGCGCTTCTGGGATTATAGCCGGAGACATTATGGGAAAAAGCGCTTAAAGCCTTTCCTTTGGATACAAGCATTGCACCTCCGCCGAAGGCAAGGTCTGAATCGCTGATGTCGGGGGTTATATAGTAATCAAATTTTATTTTGTCTCCGACTTCAAAGTTGTTCGAGAAAAACATACTGCTTCCTTCGGAAACAGCCAGAATACATCCGTTTTCAGGAATTTTACAAGGCGGCAAATTCCTTCGGAACTCTGTAATGATGCCGTCTTCCACAACTACCTCCACAACTTCTCCGCCCGGTGCAGGGGAGTAGCCGCCGTTGAATTCTCCGGTAAACATAAGTATATCGCCGTAATAAGAAGTGTGTTTGTTTAAATGGCGTATCTCTTCATACTCCCAGTTAGGCGCAACGGCCATGATATGGAAATCAAGATATCCCATTAGAATTTCATCGTCCTTCAGGGAAACTGTTGCCATACTGCCGGGATTAATGGGGGACTGAAGCATTTTGCTGTCTTTTATTTCTATTCCCAAGGAAATGGTCTTGCTTCCTACATGAGAGAAAAAGTCAGCATTTAATGATGCTACAACATCTTTTTCTGTTGCGGCAAGGGCGGCATTTGTCTCTGAATAATCCATGCCGCGGTCAGATTTCAATAATGTAAGACCGACATTTTTATTTGTGAGGTCAGCCGTTATATATGAGTAGCTTACGTTGTGTGATGCGTGAAATTCTTCTACCCTGGTAAGCGTTATTCCATCGGCGATAGGGATGGTTTCTTCATAACTGTAAATTTCATTTGCTGAAACGTATGTGAATATGATAGAGAGTGCAAACAAAAGTGCAAAAAGCTTTTTCATCAAAGTGGTCCTTTCTTATGTTTATATAAGTATATTTTAATATAAAGACATATTTTTTGCAATAAAAAAATTAAGGAAATCATTGACTATTAACCTGATATGGTATAAAATATAATAGATTAAATTTGTCTACATAAGAAAGGACGGGAATAGAGTGCTGGGCAAATCTTATATATTGGTTGTTGTGGGGATTCTTCTCGCAAAAGGCCTTGGATTTTTCAGAGATATGGCTTTTGCCGGTGTTTTCGGTACAGGAACGGAGGCGGATATCTATTCACAGGTATTCGGACTTGTAAATCTGATATTCACGGGAATTGGTGTTGCACTTTCAACCCTGGTTATAAAAAATCTCAATAAGGAAGAAAATGCGGGGCACGAGCAATCCTATGCGGCTTCATTCTTGAGAAAAAGCATTTTAGCGCTGACTGTGGCGGCATTTGCTGTTGCTCTTCTGGCAAGACCTATTGTCAATATGGTTCTTCCGGGGCTTTCTCCTGAGGAATTTGAGCTCGCTGTTAAAATGATGTACTTAATGGCTCCTTCTCTCATTTTTGTGGTGGTTGCTTATATAGTATCGGGATTGCTTCAGAATAAACAGGTATATTTCATAACCTCGATTATGAGTCTGCCTTTCAATGTGGCAATAATTGCAGCCCTCTTTTTTGAAAATGTGGATATAATGGCGGTGGCTCTGGTTACCACAATCGGATGGTTTTTCCATATAGTTATCCAGCTTCCTGCGTTTTACAAAAAAGGATATTCTTTCTTTGAAAAGAAGGATAAAAGTCTTATAAAGAAGGAAAAGAGTCCTGAAATTCTCTGGATATTTATATCCAATATGATGTTTCAGCTCTGTGTGTATATCGACAGGGCTTTCGTCGGAGATGCATCGACTTTTAACTATGCATCAAATCTCTTTATAACAATATCAAGCGTTTTCGTTGTTGCCATGTCAACGGTGGTTTTTCCTTCGATTTCCAAGAATTATGAAGAAGGTCAGATTACTTATGTAAATGAGCTTGTACAATATATTATAACGATAATGGTTGCGATATTCCTGCCTTTTTTGCTGGTGGTAGGATTTTTCGGGGAAGACGTTATAAGGCTTGTTTACGAGAGAGGGGAATTCGCGGCAGAATCCACCATTGCGGTTTCGAAAATGTTTTTCATATACAGTCTCGGAGTCCTTGGATATGTTGCACAGGAGCTTTTTAATAAGGTGTTGTACCTTGCAGGAAAATATAAGTATACGGTTATCGGAACCATTGTGGTTGTTCTTGCAAATGTGGGTATAAATCTTGGTATTAAGGCTTCGCCGCTTTCGGAAAATCCTGAATTGACTTCAGTTC
>JAUNRD010000164.1:0-1951 GCA_030535815.1 Clostridia bacterium | reverse complement strand
CAACAAGTGTGCTTCTTACCTTGTATGCCGTTGCCATCGCTGTGGGGATGAGAAAGGTAATTGGTCCCTATTTTCAGAAAGGACTTCTTACGGATATTGGAAAAATAGCGGTATCCGGAGTGCTTGCGATTGCGGTGTACATTGTATTTAACACATTCCTGAAAGAATTTACTCACGGATATATAACATTCCTTGTTCCGGTTCTTTGCTGCGGAATTGTGTACATTACAGGACTTTATCTTACAGGTATTCTTAAGAGACTTATGAAAAGAGAAAGAGAGGAAGTAAAATGAAGAAGTTTATAACAAAATTTTTGGCATGGATAATTTTAGGGGTTATGTTTTTGACCTTTGTGCCTACGGTTGTGACAAGGGTGAAAAATGAACAGAACAATAGAAATGTATCTGTTTCCCTGCTCTATAATGATTTAAGAAACAAAGTATCTGATGAAAAACTTTCCGAGATGCTCGAAAAGTTCCTGGATGCGGGCGTAGATAAAATAACAGTTATGGAAGACGATGTCAACGCGCTTGTGGCACGAGGTGATATCACCTGTATCAAGTTTAATACTCTTCGCCATAAGTATGACGAAGAAAGCATGATTATTGCGGATAAAATTGCTGAAAATCATCCGGAAGTGGGATATGATTCTTATCTTCTGATGGTAAAAAGAGACTATGCAAGAGAAAAACTTGCCAAGCTTATTCCTCTCAAATATTCATCGCTGGATTATGTAAAGATTTCAGAGGTTTCTGAAATGGATATATATGCGTTTTTCAACGGTAGAGAAGAACTCTGGAACATGACAATCGGCTTTGATGAAAAAGTTATAGAAGAACTGCATGACATGGGATTTGAAATTGTTCTTTCCTACAAGCCTAAAAACTATTCAAAGCTCAACTATCTTGAGCACATTGACAGTATAGTGAAAAAGTATGATGTGGAATACTTTAATCTCAAGGCATCCAACAGAGACTATACGGAGGCTGAAAGTATAAAAAGAAATTATACGGATATTGCCGACATAATAAATGAAAACAATATGACGCTTGTTGTTACCGAAGAGGCCAGCCAGCTTTCCAACCAGAGATTTTACGGATTTGATTATATATTCGATTCGGTTATGGGGAAGAGGGGCAGCAAAAAGGTTGTGCGTTCATATGAAACATACGACGATTCCCATGCGGATTCTACGTTGTATAAATACAGAACACAGCAGTTTTTCAATTCGGTTGTTGACAGAAATATAAGATTTATAACCGTTACCCAGCAGGCTCCTATAACTCTTACATTCGATAAGGGTGCGGATAAGACACTGATGGCGGTAAAGGGATTCATCAAAGAAATTAAAGCGGCGGGATATACCGTAAATGAAGAAACGATTCCGTATGATTATGAGGTTAACCGTATGTTCAATTACGGAATGGCGGCTGCTATAATAGTCGTAATGGCGTATCTTGCTCTTTCGATGATTACCAATAAGCATAATCTTGGACTTTTCATAGGAGCGATTGTGGTTGCAGTATTGGGATTTTTTGCAACATACGCAATGCCGGACAATTTACTGATTCTTTATCCGACAGTTTTCTGTCTTGCGATTTCATGCTTTGCTATGACAACGGTTATGAAATTTGTTAAGGTTTTTGCTGAGAAAATAAATACGTTTTTCGGAATTATTGCGACGGTTGGAGTTATGGTTGCCGTTCTCTGCATCGGCGTTTCAGGAATGTGTACGCTTCTTTCAGGTGTGGACTTCTACATCAACAATGAAATATTCAGGGGCATTAAAATTACCCTGATGCTTCCCATTGCCTACACAGCGGTTGTGTATTATTTCATGTTTATGAAAAAAGAAGATATCTTTATGGGACTTGATATCAAAAAAGCTCTTTATGCAGAAATAAAGGTTTACTGGGTTCTTATTGCCGGCGCCATCCTTATGGTCGGATAT
>JAUNRD010000163.1 GCA_030535815.1 Clostridia bacterium | reverse complement strand
TTATATGCTTTTTTTACAATGTTCTGTAATGCTACTCCGAGTATTACCAAAATAAGAACCAAAGTGCTCATAAAAAATACGCCGCCTTTTAATTTTATCACGGATAATTTTACTACAAAACTTTACTTTTTTCAATACCCACATCGGGCAAATAGTTCTCTATTTTCGCACTATATTCCCCAAATTGTAAAATCCTTGACGAATCACTCCTTATGCTTTATAATGGGGACGGGTGATTTTATGATTATACGTTATGACAAAGAAAAGCTTATTTCGGCACTTCGCGACTTTTCCAACGCCACGGGAATAAATATAAATCTTATTGACAAGGACGGTAATACGCAGATTTTGTGGAATGACTATAAGGCGCATTTTGACGTTCCGCCATATTGCCGCCTTATTCACTCCCTCCCACAGGCTCAAAAAAAATGTCACGCCTCTGACAGTATGCTTATCGAAAGATGTAAAAAAAGCCTTAAGGCGGAGCATCACATCTGCCACGCCGGGCTTATTGATATTGCGGTTCCCATAACTCACAACGATTCTGTTCTTGGCTACATAATTTTAGGACAGATGAAAAAGGAAACGGATTTTAAAAAGGTTTATCCCTTAATCGCCCACACCGGTCTTCCGATGGAAGAAATGAAAAAAAGCTTTGATGCACTCCCCACCTTTGACGACAGCAAGATAAAAGGCGTTATAAGCGTGGCGGTGATGCTTACAAAATATATTTTAACCGAAAATATGGTAAAAACAAAAAGCGGGCATAAGCTTGACATACTGACGGAATATATCGATGCTCACATAGACGAAGCCTTGACGCCCGACTCCATTTCAAAGGGAACTTACCTTTCCAAAACCACTTTATACAAGCTTACAAACAGGCATTTCGGTATGGCTCTCGGCGAATACATAAACCTAAAAAAGCTTGATAAATCATTGGAGCTTTTAGAAAAAGCAGACCTTTCTATTGAAGAGGTTGCAACCTCTTCAGGCTTTTCCGGTGCCTCCTATTACGGCAAGCTTTTTAAAAAGTATAAAGGCATCTCTCCCACCGCCTACAGGAAAAAGCTTACACTTTGATAAAAGAGAGCAAAAAATTAAAGATTTTTCGCAAAAAAAGCAAGAATTTGCATTGACTTAGGGAAAAGAAAAATATATAATATAATTGCAAAAATTTTTAAAAGAGGTGTTTTTATGTTAAAGAAAATATCCGATATCGGTATCGTACCGGTTATAAAAATCAATGACGTAGAAAAGGCTGTTCCCCTTGCGAAGGCTTTAATCGACGGCGGTCTTCCCATTGCCGAAATTACCTTCAGAACAGAGGCTGCCGAGGAAGCTATAAAGAGAGTATCCGAAGCTTTCCCCGAAATGTTAGTTGGTGCAGGAACAGTTCTTACCATAGAACAGGCCCAGCGTGCTAAAAACGCAGGCGCAAAATTTATCGTAAGCCCCGGCTTCAATCCCAAGGTTGTTTCCTGGTGCCTGGAAAATGACATCATCCCCACACCCGGATGCACTTCTCCCACAGAAATTGAGCAGGCTTTGGAGCTTGGCTTAAAGGTTGTTAAGTTCTTCCCCGCAGAGCAGAGCGGCGGTATCGACAAGATAAAGGCTTTATCTGCTCCCTACGGAAACCTTAAGTTCATTCCCACAGGCGGAATCGGACTTGATAACTTAACCACATACATCACAAACAAGAAAATCCTTGCCTGCGGCGGAAGCTTTATGGTTAAGGAAGACTATATCGAAAACGGCGAATGGGACAAGATTACCGAGCTTACAAAGAAGGCTGTTTCCATTATGCTTGGCTTTGAAATCGGTCACATCGGTGTTAACACAGCTGATGCTGCAGATGCTTCCTGCGTTGCAGTTAAGTTTGCAAAGGCATTCGGCGGTATTGAAACTTCCGAAGGCAATTCCAGCTTCTGGGCGGGCAAGATTATCGAAATCATGAAGGGCAAAGGCAAAGGCGCAAACGGTCACATCGCAATCAAGACAAACTCTGTTGACAGAGCAGTTTACCACTTAAAGGCTCAGGGTATTGAATTTGACGAATCTTCTGCTCTTTACAATGCAGACGGTTCTATGAAGGTTATATTCTTTAAGGATGAAATTGCAGGCTTTGCACTTCACCTTCTTCAGAAATAATAGAAAGGACGTTTTGTTATGAAAAAAGTTGTTACACTCGGCGAAATTATGTTAAGACTTAAGTCTCCCGGTCTTGAAAGATTTATGCAGTCCCCCATGCTTGAGGCAACCTTCGGCGGCGGTGAAGCAAACGTTGCAGTTTCCCTTGCCAACTTCGGTATGGAAGCAAAGTACGTTACCGCTCTTCCCAAGCACGACATTACATATGCACTTACCTGCCAGCTTCGCGGCTTCGGCGTTGATATTTCCGATATCGTATATTCCGAAGGAAGACTCGGTACATACTATCTTGAAACAGGCTCCAACCAGAGACCTTCCAAGGTAATTTATGACAGAGCTTATTCTTCCATCGCTTTAGCTACTCCCGACCTTTTCGACTTTAAGAAGATTTTCGACGGTGCAGAGTGGTTCCACATCACAGGTATCACCCCCGCTCTTTCCCAGAGCGCAGCTGATGTTTCTCTTGCAGCTTGTAAGGCAGCAAAGGAAATGGGCTTAAAGGTTTCCTGCGACCTTAACTACAGAAAGAACCTCTGGAAATACGGCAAGGAAGCAAAGGAAATTATGAGAGAGCTTGTTAAGTACGTTGATGTAATCATCGCAAACGAAGAAGACTGTCAGAAGTCTCTCGGCATCGAAGCAGGAAGCGACGTTACAGGCGGTCACCTTGACACAGCTAAGTACGAAGTTCTTGCAAAGGAAGTACTTAAAATGTATCCCAACGCAGAAAAGATTGCAATCACACTTCGTGAAAGCAAGAGTGCAAACCACAATGACTGGTCTGCTTGTATCTGCGACGGCAAGGAATTCTATGTTTCCAAGAAGTATGAAATCAAGGATATCGTTGACAGAGTTGGCGGCGGCGACTCCTTCGGTGCAGGCTTGATTTACGGTCTTTTAAACTATGACGATATGAAGAAGGCTCTTGAATTTGCAGTTGCAGCAAGCTGCTTAAAGCACACCATCATCGGTGACTTTAACAGAGTAACCGTTAAGGAAGTTGAAACCTTAATGGGCGGCGACGGATCAGGTAGAGTACAGAGATAAGCCAAAATTTTTCAATAAAGAAAAATTTTGAGCGACATTGCCGGAACCCGTTCAAGGGTGCAGGCAATACAACGAAAAATGCGAACAGCATTTTTTCGGGATGCTCTATTAAAAACAGAAATCCAAAAGGCAGAAACGATTAAATCGTTTCTGCCTTTTACAATGGATTCCTATGCTCAAACTCCGTCTTTTTTCATAAGCTGCCGGTATTTTTGCGGTGACATATTTTCCCTTGAAGAAAAACCCCTGGAAAATGCGAGAACATCACTGTAACCGACAGAATTTGCAATTTCAGTTATCGACATACTTGTTTCAACCAGCAATTCTTTGGCTTTCTTCATTTTATACCATGTTATATACTCTTTTGTTGACATATTAAATCTTTTCCTGAAAATTTTGTGCAGATAAGGCTGGCTTATTCCTGCCAGACGCGACAGCTCCTCCACCGTAATTTTCTTATGCATATTGGTTTCAATAAAGTCTGTGCAAAAATTCAGATATATTTCACTGTCGGGCACGCGCTTAGACGAAAACCTTGTATATGTATGACTGTTTAATATATGCAAAAACATCTCCAGCATTTTAAGGGAGTCTGAAATTTTTCCGTTTTCAGACATAATCATACTTCCGATTTTTTTAGCCACAGGTACGGTATCATACTTAAAAATCAATGTATCTGAATCTGCATTATATCTTTCAAAGATTTCTTTCATGGCTTCGTCCGATGATATAATCCATAAAAACTCCCACGGATTACTTTTTGAAGGATAGTATACCTCATCTTGACCGGGATATATAAGAAAGCCTTCTCCCTCGTTTACCTCATTCCCGTTATAGTATCCTTTCCCTTTGGTTACATAATGAATTATATATAAATCTCTTCGTGCAGGCCCGAATTTCGTAACATTCACATCCCCGCTTACTCCCATTGAATTCAGTTTAAGCAAAGATGCACTGCCGTCAGAGAAAATCTCATATCGCATCCATCTTCCTCCTTTTTATCATTAGTTATGATTTTACCATATGATGAATAGATATGTCAATGGACAAATCCGCTTGTTTAGGGTAAAATCTAATCAGACAGAAAGGGGATTGTTATGATTTCAGAAAAATTCAAGCTTATCGGAGAATATGGCGCATCAGGAATGTATGAAGAGGAACAAAGAAGTCTTTTTTACAGAAAAGCATTGGGCATAAGAAGATTTTACGAAAACTGCGAACTTGCTCCTTACGAAGGCAAAGCTTTGTATCCGTCGGGCATTCTTCCAAAAAAAATGAGCATATATCCATCATATATGTCAGGGATGAGTATAGACTACAATGATGTATGCAAAAAGGATGCCGCTCTGGCAAACCAATTCCTGTCGGACTTTTGCAAATATCATCCGTCAGTTCCGGTTGAGCATACTGTTGCAGGCAGTATGTACACACATTCTATGCCAAACTATGAGCGCATCTTAAAAGAAGGATTATTGTCATACGCAGAAAGAATTGAAAGAATCGAAGATAAAGATATGCGCGAAGGTCTCATGCATGTTATAGAAGGAATTAAATGCTACATATCAAGGTGCCTTGATTATCTTAAAGCCTCCTGTGCCGACGAAAAACTGATAAAGGCATTAGAGAAGGTTCCTCTTTATCCGGCAGAAAACATATACGAAGCCATTGTTTCGTGGAATTTTATTCTTTATCTTGATAATTGCGATAATCTCGGCTGTTTGGCCTCCGGGTTATACCCTTATTACAACGGCGAATGTGTTGTTGATTTACTTAAAAACCTGTTTGATAATTTAGATGTCAATAACGGCTATTCGATGGCTCTTGGCACAGATTACAATCCGCTTACTCTCCAGTGCCTTGAAGCCTCCAAAGGAAAAAGACGCCCTATGACAGAG
>JAUNRD010000162.1:4173-5104 GCA_030535815.1 Clostridia bacterium | reverse complement strand
CACGCAATTGCCCTTTACTTCAAGCTTGCAAAGGATATGAAGAAAACCGCAAAGAGCCTGGCGGATATGGTGAAAGCAAACGGCAACAAGCTTACCACGGGCTTTGTGGGAACACCTTATCTTCTTCACGCACTTTCTCAGAACGGCTATGCGGATGTTGCATACAGCATCCTTCTGCAGGAGGAATATCCTTCCTGGCTCTTCTCCGTTAAAATGGGTGCAACCACCATCTGGGAGCACTGGGACGGAAAGAAGGAAGACGGCACATTCTGGAGCACCGATATGAACTCCTTCAATCACTATGCATACGGTGCGGTTGCTGACTGGGTATATATGGTAGCTGCAGGTATCAATAGGGTTGAAGAAGCACCCGGCTTTAAGAAAATTATGATAAAGCCCACGCCCGATAAGAGACTGGGATATTTGGAAGCATCAATCGAAACAAGAAAGGGTAAGGTTCGCTCCAAGTGGACTTATGAAGACGAGGGCTTCATCCGCTATGAAATCGAAACACCCGTTGAAACAGAAGTCATCATCGGCGAGGAAACAAAAATAGTTCCTGCCGGCGAATATATGTTTATTCAGTATATATAAGGAGTATGAAATGGATTTTGCAATTGCAAAAAATAAAATAAAAACAGGTCTTATTGTCGGAGTCATCGCTGTGCTTTTATACCTTCTGGTATATTTCGTGGCAGAGGCTATGGGTTACGGTAATTACGCCATAGTAATAGCCGGAATTATTTCCATAGGAACCTCACTTTTGTCCTACTGGAATTCGGCGAAAATGGCGCTTGCCGCAAACGGAGCGAAAAAGGCGACGGGGAATGACGAGGCATATTTAAGAAGTATAGTTTCCGGCATTTGTGCCGAGGCAGGACTGCCTATGCCCGGGCTTTATATTATAGAGGATCCGTCTCCCAACGCCTTT
>JAUNRD010000162.1:0-4163 GCA_030535815.1 Clostridia bacterium | reverse complement strand
AAGAAATCCTTCTCATTCGGCGGTGGCTGTTACAAGGGGGATTCTTGAAACCCTTGATCAGGATGAACTGCGAGGCGTGCTTGCACACGAGATAGGACACATTAAAAATTATGACATTCTGCTACAGACCGTTGCTTCTATCATGGTTGGTGCGATTATCATAATTTCAGATATTTTCTCACGAACTCTTTTGTGGGGAGGAGGAAGGAGACGCTCTGACAGGAATTCGGGAAGCGGTATCCTTGCCATAATCGGTCTTGTGCTTATGATATTCGCGCCCATAGCAGGTCAGCTTCTCAGAATGTGCTTATCAAGAAACCGGGAATATCTTGCAGATGCCACGGCGGCAGACCTTACGGGAAAGCCGGAAGCTCTGGCTTCAGCGCTCCTTAAGATAAGCGGAAATCCGACTCCTGTTATGAGAGCAAGCAAGGCGACTGAGGGAATGTATATTTCCGATCCGATGAAGAAGTTTTCTAATCTCTTTTCTACACATCCGCCAATTGAAAAAAGAGTGGAAGCCCTTAGAAATATGAAGTAAAAAGGAGATGTGAAAAATGTCCGGACCGGAAAAAGGCGGATAAATTAATAAATCGGACGTTTTTCGTAAACTCCAAGGTAAGGAACAGTGTTGAAAAATCGCAGTTTCTGCGATTTTTCTTCGTTTTAAGCCTTTTTGCTATGAACAAACTTCGCCACTCGGCTATGCGAATAAAACCAAAGGTTTTAGAGCAAAAGTCGGAGATTCGATGTCTCTGACTTTTGTTTATCCGTATACGCCTTCGGGTAAATTTTGAAAAGTCTTAAACAGACTTTTCTCAAATCAGTTTGTACATTCTGAAACATTTTTTCCTATCTCCAAAAAAATACGGTGTGAAATTCACACCGTATTTTTATATTTCTCTTCTTCCTTCAAGTGCCATAGTCAGAGTTACTTCGTCAACATATTCAAGATCTCCGCCTACGGGAACGCCGCGGGCAATTCTGGTAACCTTTACACCGGTGGGCTTTATAAGCCTTGCAAGGTAAGTTGCGGTAGCCTCGCCTTCAACTGTTAAATTGGTTGCCATAATAACCTCTTTAACTTCATCTGATGTAAGACGCGCCACAAGCTCTTTCGCCTTGATATCCTCAGGACCGATTCCGTCCATAGGGGAGATTACTCCGTGGAGAACATGATAAAGACCGTTGAACTCACCGGTCTTTTCCATGGCAAGAACATCCTTTGGTCCTTCCACAACACAGATAATACTCTTGTCTCTTTTGGAGCTCTGGCATATTCTGCAGGTATCGCCATCCGTTAAATCCTGACAGACACTGCAATAGTGTATCGAACTTTTTGCATTAAGTATGGCATCGGCAAAGCTTTTTGCTTCTTCATCGGATGCGGATAAAACGCTGAAGCTTAAACGGACAGCGGTTTTATGCCCGATGCCGGGAAGGCGCTCGAAATGCTCTATCAATGCGGCTAAAGGTGCTATATACATAATTCACCTTAGAAAAGGCCGGGAATATTCATGCCGCCTGTTAATTTACTCATAGAGCTCATGGCAGCATCATCCGCCTTTTTCATTGCTTCGTTAACAGCAGAAATAACAAGATCCTGGAGCATTTCAACGTCATCGGGATCAACTGCTTCGGGAGCTATTGTAAGAGAAATGAGCGCTTTTTTGCCGGAGACTGTTGCTGTAACAACTCCGCCGCCAACTGTTGCGGAATATTCTGTTACCTCCATTTCTTCCTGTGCTTTCTGCATTTCTGCCTGCATCTTCTGTGCCTGCTTAATCATCTGACTCATGTTTCCGCCACCGGGGAATCTTCCTCCGGGAAATCCGCCTTTTGCCATAAAAATCATCCTTTCAAAAATTAAAATTCCTCGTGTTCTTCCTCATCGTTTTCTTCGAAAGAAAACTCTTCTTCGTCGTTTTCCTCATCCTCTTCTTCGGAAGCGGGGGAGGAGGGGGTGACTGTGGAAGGAGGCACTTGTGAAGCTTCATCTGCTTCAAATGTTCCTTCTTCTATGAGGTTGAGCGGATCCTCATCCGCTATAACAGCTTCATCTTCGTAATAGCTTGCAAGCCTTGCTGTAAATTTCGGGGAAAGCCCGGTGTGTTTCAAAATGAGTTCAGAGAGGGCTTTTTTTGTATCCTCCTGGGCAAGAATGTCAAGCATTATCTTATCTGTATCATCAAATAAAAGAACCAATGCACCATCGTCTTCTCTGACGCTGGAACGTTCAAGGGCAATAAGAAGTTTGATGTTCTTGGTGTCCTTACATATGTCCTTCCATTTGTTGCTGATTTCTTTTATATCTTCACTTGTCGGCTCGGTTTTCCTCATTACTTTATGTTTCTGAGGAGGGGGTGTGTTTACAGTCGTATTTTCGGGGGCCTCGAAAGAAGGTGACGGAGCGAATGCTACACCTGTCGATAGCTTTTTCTCAAGCTCAGAGAGCCTTAGAATAACAGCATCATTGTCAGAGGCATACAAGGGATTGCACATTTTTATAACGGCTATGTCAAGCATAACCCTGTCATTCGTCATGAAGCGCAAATCCGATGCGGCTTTAAGCAATGTATCAATACAGAACATCATACGTTCTTTCGTCATTTCTGTTGATGCCAGGCGGAATTCTTCTTTTTCTTCGTCGGTATAATCGGAAAAGACAGTTTCAGATACGGCAAAACGTAGAAGGGTAGTAAAATAGTCTGTTAAAGAATCAATGAATTTTGAAGCACTCTTGCCTGATGCGATAAAGTCATCTATCATGGAAAGAGTCCTTTTGGCATCATTTGTAGCAATTGAACGAACTGTTCTGTACAGGAAATTCTTTTCTGTCAGTCCAAGAAGGGAGTATACTCCTTCTTCGGTGATACTGTCTGATATGGCACTGCACTGATCAAGGAGACTTAATGCATCACGAAGAGCTCCGTCTGCGCTTCTGGCGATTAAGTGTGCGGCGCCTTCATCTATGGTTATATTCTCTTCGCGGGCAACATAGGCTATACGGCCTGCAATGTTGTCAGCAGTTATTCTCCTGAAGTCAAATCTCTGGCATCTGGAAAGAATGGTTGCAGGAACCTTATGGGTTTCGGTGGTGGCGAGGATAAATATTACCCCTTCCGGAGGTTCCTCGAGGAGCTTTAAAAGTGCATTGAAAGCTCCGCCGGACAGCATATGTACCTCGTCGATGATATATACCTTGAATTTAGCTTCTGCAGCTGCAAAGCGGGCTTCGCTTCGAAGGTCCCTTATGTTGTCAACGCCGTTGTTGCTGGCAGCATCTATTTCGATAATATCCATTATTTCGCCGGACAAAATTCCTTTGCAGGCACTGCACTCGTTGCAGGGATCTCCGTTATTAGGGGAGAGGCAGTTAAGAGCTCTCGATAAAATGCGGGCAGTGGAAGTTTTACCTGTGCCGCGTCCTCCGCAGAATAAAAAGGCATGACCTGTTTTTCCGGATACAACTTCGTTCTGAAGTGTTCTTGTAATATGCTCCTGGCCGATAACATCAGAGAATGTCAAAGGTCTCCACTTGCGGTATAAAGCAATATGTTCACTCACGGTAATGCCTCCTTTTTAATAAATACTCAGAGAAGATTTTTCGATTGTATTTCAAAAAAAGCTTGAACGCTTTTTTGAAATGCTCGTATCCAAATTTCTTTGTTGAAATTTGGATACTAAAAAAGTCGTACATCCTTTAGTCGGGAACTTAAATGTATGCGGTATTTATATCAAAAAGCTCAGGTCAGGCGCCCCCGCGGCACATGACGGACACCGCTTATTGCTGCTTGGTTCCCCACCTGACAAGGTTCACGGCTCGCCATTGCGCAGGACCAGACCGTCACAGCCCTTGATATAAGCCTGCCATACACTTAAAGCTCCCTCCTAAAGGAGATCGTCCCCTCTATAGCGGATTGAGGGCTACAGGGTACCGCTACCACCCCGACCAGTACGACTTTACTATTATACACCAAAAAAAAGAATTTATCAATAGTAATTTTCAATTTATTTTGTCTGTTTGAAAAAAACTGTAAAAAATCGAAAAGCTTCATTTAAATATAGTGCATATTTTCAGATTGCTTTTTTTGTCTATTCGGGCACTATGGGCAACTGAAATGAGGGGTTTTTAGTGAAAAATAAAAAAAATTAAAAAAAAT
>JAUNRD010000161.1 GCA_030535815.1 Clostridia bacterium | reverse complement strand
CCACATAGGTAATGCGAGAATGTTCGTTGTATTCGACACTCTTCGCCGTTATCTTGAATACGTGGGCTACAAGGTAAACTTCGTTCAGAACTTTACCGATATTGACGATAAAATGATAAAGAAGGCAAACGAGGACGGTACAACCGTTAAGGAAATTGCCGAAAAGTACATAGAGGAATATTTTACCGACGCAGAGGGACTTAACATAAAGAAGGCAACAGTACACCCCAAGGCGACGGAGAATATTGATGCAATTATCGAAATCGTTTCCGAGCTTGTGGAAAAGGGTTATGCCTACGAGGTGGAAGGCGACGTTTATTTCGAGGTTGAAAAGTGCGAAAACTACGGTAAGCTCATTCACCAGAGCCTTGACGATTTAAGAAGCGGTGCAAGAATTGATGTTGACGAAAGAAAGAAGTCTCCTCTTGACTTTGCACTCTGGAAGGCTGTAAAGCCGGGAGAGCCTTACTGGGACAGCCCCTGGGGCAAGGGAAGACCCGGCTGGCACATTGAATGCAGCGCCATGAGCACAAAGTATTTAGGTAAAAACATCGACATCCACGGAGGTGCAATTGACCTTATCTTCCCTCATCACACCAACGAAATTGCGCAAAGTGAATGTGCAAACGGCTGTAACTTTGTAAATTACTGGATGCACAACGCATATATAAATGTTGATAACAGAAAAATGTCAAAGTCACTTAATAACTTCTTTACCGTTCGTGATGTTGCGGCAAAATACAGCTACAACGTAATAAGATTCTTCCTTTTAAGTGCTCATTACAGAAGCCCCATGAACTTCTCGGATGAACTTATGGAAGCATCAAAGAGCGGTCTTGAAAGAATTACAACCTGCGTTTCCAATCTTGAATTTTTAATGGAAAACGCAAAAGAAGAGGGCGTAACAGACGAATTTAAGGCAAAGATGGATTCCTTTAAGGAAGCATTCCGTAAGGGAATGGATGACGACCTTAACACAGCAGACGGTATTGCCGCAATTTTCGATGCAGTTAAGGAAGCTAATTCGAATGCAAACAATCTTTCTAAAGAAGGACTTGCATACGCTAAGGACACAATAGAAGAACTTTGCTCCGTTCTCGGAGTAATTGTAAAGGAAGAAAAGGAAGACTTATCTGAAAAGGTTGAAGCTTTAATTGCCGAAAGAACAAAGGCAAGAAGTGAGAAAAACTATAAGAGAGCCGATGAAATAAGAGATGAGCTTAAGGCTATGGGTATCGTTTTAGAAGATACAGCTCAGGGTGTAAAATGGAAAAAAGCATGAGCGAGGCTTTCGGCTTTACGCCGGAAAACGTAAAAAGCTATTCGCCATTGGCCCTTGCCTATATCGGGGACTCGGTTCATACCTTGTATATAAGGACAAGGATAATGGCAGCAGGCGATAAAAAGGTAAATGAGCTTCATAAGATTTGCTCAAGGTTTGTTAAGGCAAAGGCGCAAAGCGATGCGATTCATGCACTTTTGCCGATTCTTACAGAGGAAGAGGAAGCGGTATATAAACGAGGCAGAAATGCAAAAAGCTATACTACTGCGAAAAATGCTGATGTTACGACCTACCGTCACGCCACAGGCTTTGAAGCTTTAATCGGATATTTGTACTTATGCAAAAACAATGAACAGCTGAACTTTTTACTTGACCGTTCATATGAAATAATTAAAACGGAGGAAAAATAATGTTTACAGAAAGAGTTTCTAAAGTAGATCCGGCCCTTGCAGAGGCAATTGAAAACGAAGTTAAAAGACAGCAGAATAAAATAGAGCTTATTGCATCCGAAAACTTTGTTACACGAGAAGTGATGGAAGCAATGGGTTCACCCCTTACGAACAAATATGCAGAGGGCTATCCCGGAAAGCGCTATTACGGCGGATGCGAACACGTTGATGTTGTTGAAGATTTAGCCCGCGACAGAGCGAAGGAGCTTTTCGGTGCAAAGTTTGCAAACGTTCAGCCCCACAGCGGCGCTCAGGCAAATATGGCAGTATTTTTCGCATTACTTGAGCCCGGTGATACCTATATGGGAATGAACCTTGCACACGGAGGACACTTAAGCCACGGCTCTCCTGTTAATATGTCCGGTAAATATTTTAATGTTGTGCCCTATGGTGTTTCGGAAGAAACCGGTATGATTGATTATGACGAGGTAAGAAGAATTGCCCTTGAAGTAAAGCCTAAAATGATTTTAGCAGGCGCCAGCGCATATTCAAGAACCATCGACTTTGCACGTTTTTCCGAAATAGCAAAGGAAGTGGGCGCATATTTAATGGTTGACATGGCTCACATTGCAGGTCTTGTTGCGGCAGGACTTCATCCCAATCCCGTAGAATATGCGGACGTTGTTACAACCACAACCCACAAGACTTTAAGAGGACCCAGAGGCGGCCTTATCTTAACAAACGATGAAGAGCTTGCCAAGAGAATCGACAAGGCAATATTCCCCGGTATCCAGGGCGGACCTTTAATGCACGTTATTGCCGGTAAGGCTATGTGCTTTAAGGAAGCTCTTTCCGAGGAATTTAAGGAATATCAGGCGCAGGTTATCAAAAATGCAAAAACACTTGCAGAAAGCCTTATCGAAGAAGGTTTTGACATCGTATCCGGCGGAACAGACAACCACCTTATGCTGGTGGACGTAAGAAAGTTCTCCCTTACCGGTAAGGAGCTTGAAAGAAGACTTGACGACATCGGCGTAACCTGCAACAAGAATGCAATACCCTTCGATCCCGAAAAGCCCTTTGTAACAAGCGGCATTCGTCTCGGAAGCCCTGCCGTTACAACAAGAGGCTTCAAGGAAGAGGACATGAGAGAAATTGCTAAAATCATAAAGATTGCGGCGCTGGGCGACGAATCAAAGTACGACGAGGCAAGAGCGAGAGTCAAGGCTCTTTGCGACAAATATCCTCTTTATTAATAGTTGACATTTTCTTTGCCAAAGCCACGGGCTTTGGCAAAGAGATTTTTAAGAAAGGAGGCAATTTATGGCATCAAGACCGCTGGCGGACAGAATGCGTCCGACCGATATATCAGACGTTGTGGGACAGGAACATCTTTTATCTGAAGGAAAGGCTCTTCGCAATATTTTGGAGTCCGGGAATATTTCCAATATGATATTCTACGGCCCTTCGGGAACAGGTAAAACCACGGTTGCCAATATTGCCGCCGAAAAGAGCAATAAGAGGCTTTACCGCTTAAATGCCACAACTGCGGGCGTAAGCGATATTAAAAGCATAATAAATGAGCTTGATTCCATGCTGGGAATGGATGGGGTTCTTTTATATCTTGACGAGATTCAGAACTTCAATAAAAAGCAACAGCAGTCTCTTCTTGAATTTATAGAAAACGGGAAGATAACTCTTATTGCCAGCACCACGGAGAATCCCTATTTTTACATATATAACGCTATTTTGTCCCGCTGTACCGTATTTGAGTTCAAGGAGGTTTCGCCTTCTGAGACAGAAAAAGCCGTAAGAAGGGCAATAGGAATTGTTGCCGGTGAGCGTAACGTGGTATTTGACGATGATGCAATTGCTCACATTGCCCATCTTTCGGGAGGCGATGTGAGAAAAGCGCTTAACTCCGTTGAGGTATGTATGCTTGCAGCAAATCCCGATTCGGACGGAAGGGTTCACGTAACACTTAAGACCGCTGAGGATTGCACACAGAAAAAGGCGTTAAGATACGATAAGGACGGGGACAGTCATTACGATATAATAAGTGCTTTCCAGAAATCTATAAGAGGGAGCGACCCCGATGCAGCGATGCACTATCTTGCAAGGCTTGTGTCATCCGACGATTTACAGATTATTGCAAGGCGTCTTCTGGTAATTGCAGCAGAGGACGTGGGATTAGCCTATCCTCAGGCTATAGGTATAGTAAAGTCCTGCGTGGATGCAGCTTTTCAGCTTGGTTTTCCTGAGGCAAGGATTCCCCTTGCAGAGGCAACACTGCTTCTTGCAACGGCACCTAAGTCCAACAGTGCCATTATGGCAATTGATGCGGCAATGTCTGATTTGGCTGCAGGAAATACAGGAGATATTCCGCCTCATCTTAAGGATTCCCACTACAGCGGAGCAGCTAAAATGGGAAGAGGGCTTACCTATAAATACCCGCACAGCTATCCTAATCATTACGTGGCTCAGCAGTATCTGCCGGATGAAATTAAGGACAGAAAATATTATGAACCGGGAGAAAATAAGTTTGAGCAGTCATTAAAGGCTTATTTTGATAAAATAAAAGGATAAAAACAAAAAGAGTTCCTTGTTGATAAGGAAACTCTTTCTGTTTACAGCGCATGGCTGTAATATTGGAGAAGGGAATAATGAAAAAGACTTGTGTGTCACCACACATTTATTATAATACCCGGAAAGATGGCTTTTATTCAAAAAAATAAAAAAAGAGGTGTCCTATGGGAAAAAATAAAAAAATGGGATTTATAGAAGGTGCTATGATTATAGCCATAGCAAATATCCTGGTTAAAATAATCGGAGCAGTTTTCAAAATTCCGCTGGATACATTTGTGCTTCAGACTGACGGAATGGCCCTTTATAATACATCGTATATGATATATAATCTGCTTTTCGTAGTATCTACGGCAGGTCTTCCTACAGCTATATCCAAGCTTGTGGCAGAGTCTGACTCCAGGGGAGATTATGATGGTTCCAAAAAGATATTGAGTGTTTCACTTAAGCTTCTTCTGACTATAGGAGGAATAGGAAGTATTGTGCTTGGTGTCGGCTCGAAACTTTTTTCAGGACTTTTAGGCTATTCTGATGCTTATATTACCATGATAGCCATGAGTCCAAGTCTTTTCTTTGTTGCCGGAATGAGCGCATTCAGAGGTTATGTCCAGGGACAGGGAAATATGCTTCCTACGGCAATAAGTGAAGTAATAGAAGCTATCTGTAAACTTTTTGTGGGACTTTCTCTAGCGTATATGTTGCTTCCTATGGGGAAAATGTACGCTTCCGCAGGTGCTATTTTTGGCGTAACGGTGGGAAGTGTACTTGGAATATTGTTCCTGTTAGGATATTATATAAAAGGAAGAAAGCATGAAAAGAAATCGGAAAAGACTGCTCTTTCGACAAAGAGAGTGCTTATCAATATTGTGAAGATTGCCGTGCCCATAACATTG
>JAUNRD010000160.1 GCA_030535815.1 Clostridia bacterium | reverse complement strand
GACATACCTTTCCTGATACCCAAATCCCTTCTTCTTTAAGAAGATGATTTAACACTTCAACCCCCATATTCATTGCTCTTGCAGCAACTAAAACTTCAGGAACGTAAACCTCGTTCTTTTTAAACCTTTCTCCTACAATGCTTATTCCCGCTAAAAGAGCTTCGTTTAATATCTGTGCTGCAGGAAGCCCGTCTTCAACTGCTTTTACAACAAGTTCCTTAACGGCCTTTGCTCTTCCCTTCTGTAAATTTTCAGAAATTTCATTATATATACTCATCATATTCTCTCCTCTGTATGTTTGTTGTGACATTCTGTATTGATATGGCGTTTGTCCTACCGCCAGCTTAAATAATTTGTAAAACGAAGGAACATCCTTAAGTCCGCACTGCCTTACAATTTCTTCATTTGTAAGATTTGTGCTCTTTAAAAGATTACACGCCGTACTGATTCTCAAATTTCTTACATAATCCGCAAAATTTTCGCCGGTAACAGCCTTAAATATTCTGCTTAAATGGGATTTACTTATAAAAAGCTTTGATGCTACGCTTTCAAGAGTCATATCAGAATCACCGCACCGCTTTACCGCCTCGCGCATTGCCGCAGAAACCAAAGCCCATTCTTTAGGATGGCTTACCTTAGCGGTGTCCTCCATATCTATATAGCGGCTCAGAGTTATAAGAAGTAATGTTATATTTGACTTAACAGCTTCCTTCCACTTAAGCTTTTTTTCCGCAAGCTCTTTTGAAATAGCTTCACAAATTCTGTTCAATTCTCCCGTGGCTTCCGAATTCATCATTGCATAGGAAATATTCGTCGCATCCCTGAATACCCCACAGCAATAATCCTTACTGTCCGCAAAAGCCTCACTTCCCGAAAAAATATCCGACGGCACAAACGAAAGGTGCATTACCTCCGGTTTTTCAGTTTCATTTTTTGCAAAATACCCGTGAGGAATTCCGCTGCCCAGAATATACAAATCTCCTGCAGAGCATTCATAAGCTTCGTTTAATATCCTGATTATTCCGCTGCCGCCGGTAACCAGACTTATTTCCACCTTTTCACCGATTACAAGTCCCGAAAACGGTTCCTCGGAGTTATATATTTTATTATGGATAACATCTTTCTGTAAAACCGTGTTTTTACCGAACAAGCACTATCTCCCCTTTTATCAGATTTTGCCGCTTATCATTCCCCGCACGGGATTTTCCTTTTCCATATAAATACGGCAGGCCGCTGTCGGCAACATCATTATCTTTTTCCCGTTTTTGCTTGCTGCCTCATAAATTTTTTCCATATTATTAAGCTCAGGCTGAGAAAGGTTTATTCCGGTAAGATTTTTTTCCTTTGCCAGTATTTCTACAAAATGGTCCCCTCTTCCGCAATAGTGAACCGCCCCGGATCCGTAATAATCAAGAAGATGTGCATCATAGCGAAGAGCAAATTCTTCATACAGCTCCGGCGAAAGGTTTACAGCGCTGTCATCTCTTATTAAAACATTGCCCTTCATCATAAGCCCCCAATGGGCATTAAGTTCCTGCGGAGGATACATCAGAAACCATTTATCAATCATTTTTTTGTAGGTTTCGGTAATTATCCCCATAAACTCATGAACAAAATCAGGATCGTCATAAAGCTCGTAAAACATTTCGCTTCCCCACAAAAGCTCAGCTATATCAAGAGGCCCTTGTGTGTCCGGATGATACATAAATACATATTTTGAAATCTTAGGATAGTCTTTTACAGCTTCAAGATACATCTCTCCGAAATCAAACACCTTTTGTCCGAGAGCACTTTTTATATCAGGAATTCCCCGTGATGCAATTTCCCGTATCTTGTCCGTGTCATTAAAGCTTTTTGTGGTAGGAAGAGTTGCCGTTTCCCTCGGCATTACAAAAAGCTCCGCTCCGAAAAGCGATGTCATTATTCCCGTTCCGTAATTTGCACGAAGGGACAACGCTTCCGTTTTAGTGGAAAGTGCACGGCTTACTCCCGCAAGCTGCGCCATAAGCATAAGCTCAAGGTCGTCTATCGCATCGTTTATATGTATCCCTTTTATCTCTATTCCCGATTGGCTGGTCTTTTTTCTTTCCGGCGTGAATATTATATCTTCATTTTCTCCGTCCCAGAATTCTTTCCATTGTTTAAGATAATCCTCCTCAGTATCGGGATCGATTCTTTTTTCAATGTCTGAAAGCAGGCTTTTTGTATAATCCGAAAGTTTCATAAAAACACCCCTTTTGCAACTTTACAATATTGATTTTAGCACACATTGCAAATATAGTAAATAGGGTTTTATTGTAAAGTTTTCTTATTCCAAAACAAAACCATATAATCAGTTAAGCCATGGGGTAATTAAAGCTTTATTAAAGCATAGCTTTTCGGTTTATCCGAGGTAAATGCTATTTCTCCTTCTGAAATTTCCACGCCGAAATTTCCATTTGATGCAAGGATTGTAAAATTATTTGCATCGGCACAGCTTATATCTGCCTTAAATCTTGCCCCTTCTTTTTCTGTTTCTTCACGGAATAAAAGGAGATATTTTGCTTTTTTCTCCTCTCTTATAATAAATCCCGTATGGCTTCTTCCCGACGGTTTATCTCCCACAGGCTCAATATCAGCCTTTCCCAGAAAATCTCTCATTTCCTTCCACACCGGAACTATTCTCCTAAGCTCCTCCTTCCTCTTTTCAGACAGATTCTGCATTTCCATCCAGAAAAGAGGATTTGAAAGCATTACCGTTGCAAAAAGATAATCCATATCGTAGTTCTTTGGTGCAAAAATATCGTTTTCATCATACTTATCGGGATTTCTGTCAGGATCGGGTATTTCAAACTGAAGCTTTGAAAGCGGAATATATTTTCCTATTGTCCACACATTTTTAAGCGTTCTGTGAGGAAAATAGACTCCCGTATGAGTATACCTGTTTTCAACAAACACCGTTCCGAACTCTTTTCCCCAAAGGTAGTTTGTCCGAAGATTCATTGTCACGTCAAGCTGAACGGAAACATCCTTTCCGAATGAATAAATTTTTTCGAGCAATTCACGGAAACGCTGTTTTTCTTCGGGATTGCTCACCCACAGCATGTCAAGCTTAAACAGCTTAAAGCCCCATTCGGAATATGCTTTTTCAAGGATTTCCGCATCCCTTTCCATAAGATAAAAATT
This sequence comes from Clostridia bacterium, assembly GCA_030535815.1. Lineage (GTDB taxonomy): Bacteria > Bacillota > Clostridia > CAKSNL01 > HGM11501 > HGM11501. The sequence goes on along the minus strand of JAUNRD010000160.1, from coordinate 1,992 downwards.
ATCATGGCTGTCAGGCGCAAACCAAAGTCCGGGAATTATGCCTTTTTCCTTTGCATAGTCGGCTATTTTTTTCATACCTCCGGGAAAATTTTCTTTATTCACCTCCCAGAAATTCCCGTAAAAGCACCTTCTGTCAAGCTCGTCACGTCGAGTAAGGTCAAGGGTGCTTCCAACTTGCCAGCCGTCATCAATCTGCACCGCATCAACCTCCATTTCTTTTGCGGCATCAATTTCCCTCTTCATAAAATCAAAGTTGGCGCACTTTCGTCCGTTTCCGCCGCCCCATATGTTTCCCATTGTAAAAAGAGGCTCACTTTTTCTTGCATGGCGGTAATACTCCCTTACAAAATATTCGCACATTCCTTTTTCGCATAAGCCTAAAGCTACACCGTTTCCGCCGTTTTCAAAAAATACATTTTTATCCTTTACCGAAAGCGTTCCGCACTCATAATCGGGAGTTTCCGATATTATGACAAGCGCTTTTCCCGTTTCGTTATCTTCAAAAAAGAAAAGGTCTCCCTTTTTTTCACCGTAAACCGCACCTTTATAAACGTCTGCTTCCTCACTTGTTGCAAGGGTATCGTTATTATCGGTATTTGCGTGAAGCTTCACCGTTTTAAGAGTGGTATGCTCACCCTTCAGCGAAGTGATTATTCCGCCTTTCCATTCTTTTATATAAATAAGCGGAAGGTCTTCCCACATAATATATTCCGAACTTTCTGCCTTAACCTTTACAAAGGGTAGCGAAAGTCCGTTTCCGTCTTCTTTTGCCCATTTTGCATCTTTAACGCCTTTAATTTTCATAAGTCCGTTTTTTAAGGCAAGAGTTTCATTTTCAATGTAATAAAAATCTCTCATAATATCCTCCGTAATCAAAACGCCATTCTGCCCCATCCTCTGTTTTTGGATTTTATTCCGGGCAAACCTAAAATTTCACGGGCGGTTTTTACATAATAGCGATAGTTATCAATGGGAGTGCCGTTGGGTATGCGGTGATCGAGGGAAAAAACCGTACCGTTATACATTGACGGCTGAAGCTTATATTCAAGCTCTTTCCTTATATCCTCCTTGCTTTTACGGAGAACGTGCTTATCAATTCCGCCCTTGAAAGCAACTTTGTTTCCGTATTTCTCCCTTAAAGCAACCATATCCATTCCAGCCGCAGGCTCCATAGGCAGGAAAACATTTATTCCTGCATCAATATACGCATCCATTACGGGAGTGATATTTCCGTCGCTGTCCATACTGAAAAGCTTTCTCCCCTTGCTTTCAAGCATATCCCACACTTTTCTGTAATAAGGCTTTATATATTCTTCAATCAGCGAAGGTCCGATTATAGGTCCGCTTTTACCTGCCATATCCTCGTGCACGCAAAGGCAGTCAATTATAATTTTGTCGCTTACTCTGTCAAGTACCTTGAATGCCGTATCAGTTGCAGTTGCAATTATATCCTCCATAAGCTCCGGCTCTTCATAATAGGTAATACAGCAGCCTTCTTCTCCCATAAGCTCACGGGGAAGGTCAAATCCGCCCGGGATGCTTGCAAGCACCACGCTTCCCGATTTTTGTGCATTTTCAGATGCCTTAAGCCTTTCTTCATCAATTCTTCTTTCGTCAAATGTATAAAAATGCTTTATTTTCTGCCAGCTGTCCATATCGGTTACGGGGTACTTTACAGGAAGCGGAATTGTAGCAGTTTTCTTGCAGAGCTTTGTCACACGTCCTATCCCGTCCCGTTCAATTCTGTATTCTGCATTATCTTCAATTACCACTGATCTTTCTGCTCCGAACATATCGGTATTTGCACCGCAATGAATAAAAGGCACATAATCAAAGTCAAATGCATACATATTTATTTCATCTTCCGTTGCCCCGTCTCTTCTCCACTCTTCATCAAGTCCTATAAGTGGTCCGAAAAGCTCGGAAAACATAGGACGGTTTCCTCCTTTAAATGTCATTAAATCCAGATAATCTTCTCTCGACCATTTCATA
>JAUNRD010000005.1 GCA_030535815.1 Clostridia bacterium | reverse complement strand
CTTGACTCTGCGGCAAAAGAAGAAGGTCTTTCCCGCAGCGAATTTATAAGAACAGCCCTTAAAAGAGAGCTTAAGGTTCTGCGTGACAAGAAAACAGAGGAGTATCTTAAAAAAGGGTACATTGCCATGGGAGACATCAATTTGTCACTGGCGGAACAAGGCATCGACGCCGATAATGAGCAGCTTCTGACCTACGAGCAAAAGTTATCGGAGAGTGAATGATTTGTTAATTAAAAGAGGAGACATTTTCTATGCTGACTTAAGCCCTGTTATAGGGTCGGAGCAGGGAGGTATCAGGCCTATTTTAGTGGTGCAGAACGATGTGGGAAATAAATACAGCCCCACGGTTATTGCCGCCGCGATAACAAGCAGAATAAATAAGGCACATCTTCCTACGCATATTGAAATTGATTCCAAGGATATCGGTCTTACAAAGGAGTCTGTAATTCTGCTTGAGCAGATAAGAACCATCGACAAAAAAAGACTCCGCGAAAAGATAGGCCATTTAGACGACGAAAAAATGAAATCGGTAAACGAAGCGCTTAATATCAGCTTCGGGTTGCCGGGAATTTAAAGGGAAACAAAGGGAAAAGAAAGGGGTATAACAATGAAGGGACAAAAGAAAAAGATTATCACCATTACTTTAATGCTTATGTTACTGTTTACGGCTGTTGTAAAAGGAACCGTTGGTTCGGAGGATGATCCTTTAATCTCCTTAAGCTATGTTGAAGATGTATTAAAGCCCTATGTGGACGAAACCATTAAAGAAAGCGCAACCTTTGTGGTGGTTGAGGTTTCAAAGGGCGACAGTATAGAGTTTTTCGCAGGTACCGAAATTATTTTAAGGAGCGGGGATGGTATCATTTCAATTCCTAAAAATGCATCAGGCGGATTTACCGACGTAACAGCCGGAGTTGACCTTGCGTCCGGCGATGAGGCGGAGTCAAACCATCTTTTAATCTGCCCCAGAAGCGACGGCCGAAAAATAAAGGCAAAGTCCAAGCTTTATCTCATGGTAAGAGGAAGCTATGAAATTATCTGAGGGTGATGACTGATGAAAAAATTGCTTTTTGCCATAATTTTCATTATGTCTGCTATGGCGTTTAACTGCTTTGCATCTGAAGTGCCTGATTTCGTAAGAGTAGGCATCAATTCTTCAAGTCTTACGGGCAGCGTTACTATAGAATCAGACGGCGGAGTTTACACCGAGGCGTTTTTCGCTATTCCCGAGGACGGCGCGGAGGAGTCTCCTTTTTTCATAGCGGACAAGGTGGAAGTTACTGTTTCTGAAAACGGAACACTTATATGTAACGGAGAAGAAACCGATGAGACCGAGGTCGATTTTTTAAAGACCTCGGAATTTATCGTGTGTCAGGGAAAGAAATACCGCGGAGCCATAAGGCTTAAGGTTAAGAGCGGGAAAATTTTAATAATAAGTGTTTTGTCCCTGGACGAATATTTATACGGAGTTGTGGGAAGGGAAATGTCCGAAAGCTTTCCCCTTGAAGCGTTAAAGGCACAAAGTGTTGCGGCAAGAAACTATACCGTGATTTCCATGAACCGCCATGGCTCCGAAGGCTTTGATTTGTGTAACGGAATCCATTGTCAGGCTTACGGAGGCGTTGCGGCAGAAGGAAGCAACATAAGAAAAGCGGTGGATGAAACCAGCGGTAAGCTTTTGCTTTATAAAGGCAGAGTTGTGGAATGTTATTATTATTCCTCCAACGGCGGCTATTCGGAAAGCTCGGAAAATGTATGGATGGCCGAGCTTGGCTATCTTAAGGGTAAGGCTGACCCCTATGAGGATCCCGAACGTACTCCAAGCTACAGGTGGGAAGTTAAATTTACAGCCGATCAGATAAAGGAAAATCTTGCATCCCGCGGAATTGACATCGGAGATATACAAAATATTGAAGTTACAAAAGTTTCGGAAAACCACCATGTTCTTGAGATTAAAATAACAGGCTCAAAGGGAGATAAATATTATTACAAGGACAATATACGTGCGGCGTTTCCCAGCGGAATAAAGAGTACATATTTCACGGTTACAGGTGGCGGAAAAACCGAGGCAAAGGTTTTAAGTTCAAAGGGTCTTGAATCTGTGACGATGGAGCCTTGCTATGTACTGACATCTGACGGAAAGAAGAAGCTTTCGGGTAAGGCAAACAGCGGTGAATTTATTTTCTCGGGAGGCGGCAACGGCCACAGCGTGGGAATGAGCCAGTATGGAGCCATGTTCATGGCTGAAGAAGGCTTTACATACGATGAAATACTTAATTTTTACTATACAGACACGGAGATATCAGAATAATGAGAGTAGAAGATTTTGACTATTACCTTCCCCAGGAACTTATTGCTCAGGAGCCCCTTGCCGACAGGTCATCATCCAGACTTCTTACGCTGGATAAGATTACGGGAAAGACAGAGCATAAAATATTTAAGGATGTTGTTTCAATGCTCAACCCGGGAGACTGCCTTGTGCTTAATAATACAAGGGTAATTCCTGCAAGATTGATAGGCACAAAGGAAAAAACCGGCGGCGCCATTGAAATGCTCCTTTTAAAAAGGATTAATACCACGGATTGGGAGGTTGCCTTAAAGCCCGGTAAAAGGGCAAAGGTGGGGGCGATGTTCGTTTTCGGCCCCGATGAGGAATTAAAAGCGGAAATCCTTGAAATTGTAGAGGGCGGAAACAGAATTGTCCGCTTTTACTACGAAGGGCTTTTTGAAAACGTGCTGGATAAGCTTGGTCAGATTCCCCTTCCCGGTTACATAACGAAAAAGCTTGAGGATAAGGAGCGTTATCAGACGGTTTATGCCAAATATGACGGTAGCGCGGCGGCACCAACAGCAGGCCTTCACTTTACAAAGGAGCTTCTTGCCCAAATTGAGGAAAAGGGCGTAAAAATTGCCTATGTAACTCTCCACGTGGGTCTGGGAACTTTCCGTCCCGTAAAGGTTGACAATATCGAGGAGCACACCATGCACTCGGAATATTTCATAATTGACGAAAAGGCGGCAGCTTTGATAAAAGAAACAAAGGCGGCCGGCGGAAGAGTAATTGCCGTGGGAACAACGTCCTGCAGAACTCTTGAATCTGCGGCGGATGAAACCGGGCATATTGAGCCTTGCGAAATGAACACGTCAATTTTCATCTATCCCGGCTATAAATTCAAGGCGATTGATGCGCTTATTACAAATTTCCATCTGCCGAAGTCCACTTTAGTTATGCTGGTTTCGGCTCTGGCAGGCAGGGAAAATGTGCTTTCCGCCTATAAAGAGGCGATTGATAAGGGCTATCGCTTCTTCAGCTTCGGCGACGCGATGTTTATAGAATAAAAGAAATCGTTCGCCCGAGATCCTTCACTGCGTCGCCACGCGCTGTCATTCTCGAGCGAAGCGAAGAATCTCGCGTGGCGACTTCGCTCAAGGATGACACGGGCGAGGTTTTTATATCCCGTACACATCGGCGACGCGATGTTTATTGTTTGACGGATTATTGCAGGGAACATTGGCTACATCGTCCCGCGGGCGGATGAAGGCATCCGCCCCTACGGAAAACACATAAACCATTACCCATTTTGCACTTTGTATTTTACACTTAACAAGGGGGACAAAAATGTTTGAGCTTTTGAAACAGGAAAATAAGGCGAGGCGAGGTCGTTTTACCACGCCTCACGGCGTAATAGAAACTCCCGTTTTTATGAACGTGGGAACATCTGCCGCAATTAAAGGCGGCTTGTCGGCGGAGGATTTAAGCGAGCTTCACTGCCAGGTGGAGCTTTCAAATACATATCATCTTCACGTGCGCCCGGGGGACGAGGTGGTGCGCGACCTTGGCGGAATAAGAAAATTTATGAACTGGAACGGCCCCGTTTTAACCGACAGCGGAGGCTTTCAGGTTTTCTCTCTTGCCGACCTTCGTAAAATAAAGGAGGAGGGCGTATCCTTTAAGTCCCATCTTGACGGAACAAGAATTTTCATGGGACCCGAGGAAAGTATGCAGATTCAGTCAAATCTGGCATCCACCATTGCCATGGCGTTTGACGAGTGTATAGAAAATCCCGCACCGAAAGACTATGTTAAAAACTCCATCGCCAGAACAACAAGATGGCTTCACCGCTGTAAGGCGGAAATGGCAAGATTAAATTCGCTGCCCGACACCATAAATAAGGAACAGATGTTATTCGGCATCAACCAGGGCGGAACTTATCCCGACCTCAGAATTGAGCACATGAAGGAAATTTCCGAGCTTGACCTTCCGGGCTATGCCATTGGCGGTCTTGCAGTGGGCGAAACAGCCGAAGAAATGTATGACATAATTGATGCGGTTGAGCCCTTTATGCCAAAGGACAAGCCCCGTTACTTGATGGGCGTGGGAACTCCGGTAAATATTTTAGAGGGTGTGGCGCGCGGCGTTGACTTTTTCGATTGCGTAATGCCTTCGAGAAACGCCCGTCACGGACTTTTATTTACCAGCGTGGGGATTATAAACTTAAACAACAACAGATATTTAAGGGACGAAAATCCCATTGACCCCAATTGCGACTGCCCCGCCTGCAAAAAGCATTCACGCGGTTATATCCGTCACCTCTTAAAGGCAAAGGAAATGCTGGGTATGCGCCTTTGCGTAATTCACAACATTCACTTCTACAATCAGATGATGCAGGATATAAGAGATGCTCTTGACGAAGGTCGCTTTACGGAGTTTTATAAGGAAAAAGTGGAGCTTTACGGCTCAAGATACTAAAAAGGACTTGCAAATTAAAGGAAAATGGTATATAATTAGGAAAAAATATTTTTGGAGGTTAATTTTTATGTTAATGATGATGTTAATGTCTATGCCTCAGGGTATGGATGCAGGAACAACAGAAACCGTTACTCAGACAGGCGAAGCTGCTGCAACTCAGGGTGGCGGAAGTGCTCTTATGGGATTGATTCCCATGATTCTTATCTTCGTTGTCTTCTATTTCATCCTTATTCTTCCTCAGAAGAAGCAGGAAAAAAAGCAGCGCTCTATGATTGATGCGCTGGTGCCCGGTGATGAAGTAATTACAATCGGCGGTATCTACGGTAACGTTGTTTCCGTTAAAGATGATGCTATCGTAATCGAGTCCTCTGCAGACAAGACAAAGATAAAAATCGCAAAGTCTTCCATAAGCAGATGCCTTACCGTTAAGGAAGAAGAAAAGAAATAACAGGAAAAGAAATAAAAAAGCCTTCACGTTGGAAATCCAACATGAAGGCTTCTTTTATTGCATAAGCATATGGTCTCTTGAGTCGCTCATTCCCTTTAAGGCATTGTAATACTCGTCAAAAGCAGATTCTGTTATGATGCCGTGTTTCTTTAAGTCACTGAAGAAGAGCCAGGATTTATACATATATATGTCGTAATCATATTCCGAAACGGAAAAAATGGCTTCCTCTGCTTCGGCAGCTTTTGCTCCGTTACCCTGCAGTAATGACAGGCGCACCAGCCACAAAAGCTTTGCTTTTAATGTTTCGCCTTCATCCTCAGGTAAAATTTCGGTATAGCCCAGCTTTTCAAGGTCCTTTTCAAGACCTGCAACATCATTTTTTACAGCGTAGGAGAGGTACTCACAATCATTTGTGAGAGTGTTGATAACCACCGCAGAATTTAAAAGATAGTTGTTTGGATCATTGTCAATGATATCAGTAAGGTATGTGTTTACACTATCGGAAGCATAGGCTGAAACCTTACTTAAGAAGTCGGTAAAAGCCGAGAGATCATCGGGAAGAAGCATAGCTACCGACAGGGGATAATGCAATAATCTGAGGTCTGCGGCTCTGTCTGAGGAAGTCCATTCGTATACGCTTTTGCAAATAACGGATGCCAGCGTATCGAAATATTCTGCCTGAATAGCCTTCGCCTCGGAAGCTTTACCCTCTTTTACCAGATATTGAATTAATGAACCGTAATAATTGGTAAGGTCCGCTTCCTGACTCAGATTAGTGAAAAGTAACCGTAAATCTTCCTTGTTATCCATAAGTAATTGATAGATTTCTTCATTTGTTTTCCCGGTTGTTTTTTGAAAAACCTCGCTAAACTTTTCATCAAACGGAAGAACGAAGGCTTTTGCAAGGCTTAAATCTGAGGTTGCGGTAATATTCAGGGAAGAAAGCTTGTCAATGACATAGTCTTTCTTTGGCACACGATAAGCCGTTTCTCCGCTTTCGTCTTTGACAACGCCGGAAAGCTGCACAAGTGCTTCATAGTCTTTTTTGGAATAATCGCCTGAAGAAAGGCTTATTGAACATAGATATTCTCCGACACCGTAGTAAAGCTTATTATCATAGAAGCACAGCCCTGATATAAGAGATTTTCCGTCGTTTTTAACATCAAGCAGAATGGAGTTTTCGATATCCCAAAGCTCCATTGTATAGCTGTCTTCCAACTTAGTGCTTATTGCCATAAATTTACCCGATTCGTCTATACGGATCTCACGGATCTCACCGAAAACTTCCGGGGTGATGGTTTTGGGGATATCGGAGGAAAGGGGAAGATTGTAAATCAGAATATTGCCGGATATGGTAGAAACAGCAATCTGTTTGCCGTTTTGCGGGATAAATAAATCTACAGGCATTTCTGTTGTAAAAGTCACGCCATATGTGAACTCTGCCGAAGTGTCGCTTGATTTCTTGAATTCGCAAAGGCTGGGATAGAGGCTGGACATTACATATATATTCTGTTCGTCGCGGGATTCTTTTGCACAAATGCCTAAGAATGAAGAGTCGGAATTTAATGGGATTTTATTATCGGCCAGATATTTTGCGAGCTGCTCGTTAACGGTTTTTTTAAGCTCTTCCGTGCCGGGAAAATCGTGGCTGTCCCATGCCCCCCACGGCGTATCAAGCAATGTGAAATTCTCCTGAAATTCATAGCGGTTGGCATAAACATAATTATAATATTCTTCAGAATCAAAATAGTGGGATTCTTTAACATTCCCTTCCAAGTCCGTGATTTTTAAGCACTTTTTACTCAGCAAAGCAAGGTTTTTATCTTCTGTTGGGTGTATTTCCACGATTCGGTATGCCGTGTCAATGCCGCCTACGGGATAATACTTTTCTTTTTGAGAAACAACATCAATAAAATGTACGCTACCCTCGTTGGCAGATACGGCAAAAGCGAAATCCCTTCCTCCGGTAACGGCTTTTATTTTATTTGTCATATACATCGGAGGATAGTCGAGCAATTTTCCGCGTTGATCAGTTGTGGTAATATATATGCCGTTGGAAAAGTCCCTTGCAATAAATACCTCGTCGTCCTCTGAAAAAACCGCCTCTGCCAAAGGCTTTGAAACAAGACGTTGATGTATAAGCTCATATTTTCCGTTGTTGTAGTGGAGGCTGTAAAGCTCCGCTCTGCCTTCGGTTACATTCATGGGAGAGCCGTATGTAATAAGGAACTTTGAGCCTGAATCCGTAAAGAAAAAGTCAGAAACCAAACTGCCGTTATTCGGAATGCGGGCAGCAAGGGAGTGGTCGGGGAGATATAAGATAATGGTTTCCATTGTGGTGTCTATGGCGGCATAGTCCGTGCCGGGGGATAAAACAACATAGTCCGGGTTTGTGTATGCTGTTTCTTTATGTGTCAACAGGTCTTTGTAGGATATGGTGTCTGAATGCACATAGCTGTTCTCACCGAGAGTGTACAGATAAAGATATCCCTTTGACGTGACAGATGCATAGTTTTCACATATATCCACCGACATATAGGATTGGTTGTATTGTTCAATTTCGGAAAGATGGTTGTCTTCTGCCGAGAGATCAAGAGAATAAACGGCTTCCTGCCCGGAGTCGTAGATGATAAGGGTGTGGTTTTGTGTCGCTTTCGGCGCAAAAACCCAATACCTGCCTTTGCTGCACGAGGCAATAAAGGATACATTTTCTATCAAATCTCCGTTATCAACAGAGAAGGAATCCTTATCGCCGGGTAAAAGAAACCTTCCGCTTTCGGCGTTAACTGCGATAGCCTGCTTTGCATATTCGGACACAATAACCTCGTCGTATCCGTTTGCCGTAGCCGAGGAGACAATAGCCGTGCCGTCGAGTATCTTCCCTTCGAGGGCCTCGGCTTCCACGGGATAAATGGAGTTTTTGAGCGCCATATAAATAGTATCGTCCTGATATTTCTCTTTGGGGTAGCGACATTTTGCCGATTCGGCAAGGTTGTAAAGTGCCTTCTGATATTCACCGTTATCGGCATCCTGAATCAGAGCGACGGCTGTATCATACAGCTTTTCAGCCTTGCTTTCTTCTATTTTTGCAAACTGATGATTTAATATAATGCCCACAGAGGAAAGTGCTAAGACCGATGCCGCTCCGATAAGAGCTGCATTGCGACGAATTCTTCGCTTATGTCTGTCGTAAAGTGAATCAAACTCACAACCGAGAATGGCGGCAGCAAGCCTTAAATATTCCTTTTTCAGCTTTTTAAGCATTGCCTGTTTGCTTTCTGAACTTATGTTTGCGGCAAGCGGCTCCACCTCATACTCGCTTGAAACAATATTTCCCGATTTGTCCACAGATTCTTTTGTTTCGATACGGAGAGAGTCGGGGAAAGCCTCGTTGGGGTCGCCGCTCACAAGGATGGTGAGGATATTGTCTAAATGGTTGTTGTGAAGGGACTTAAAGTAGTCTATCTCCTGCATACACCATTTGGATTTTTTGGTTTCTTCCGAGCAAACCACAATAAGGAAGCGGGATTGTTCCAAAGCCCCTTTTATTTCGTTGTTAAGGTCTCCGTTTGCGGAAAGCTCAGTTTCATCAAGAAACAGGCGATCAATGTGTGTTGTATATCGGCAGACGGCACCACGGGGAGCCTTATAGCCCTCCAGTAATTTTTGCAGATTCCGTGCGGCAAAGCTGTCGTTTTCCAAATGGCGATAGCTTATAAAGGCATCGTATTTGTATGTTTTTTCACTCATTTTTAAGCCTCCCTCTATATATAATATACTTAATTATACACCCTGAATGTAAGAAAGTCTACACTTAAATAAAATAACGGTAATTAAAACGCCTTTCCCCGAATAGATTTATAGGGGAGGCGTTTTTTTATGGATGAAAAAGAAAAAAAGAAAAATTACGGATTGCTTTTGTCTGTTTTAAGCGGGCTTTTATCGGCACTTGTCATCACCGGGCTTTCCATGCTTATCATATCGGTGATTTATCTTTCATCTGAGCTTACAGATGAAACGGCAAGAAGCCTTGTTACTGCACTGGCTCTTCTTTCTGTGTTTGTATCTGCCGTGGTCTCCGGTGTAAAAATGAAAAGCAGAGGTCTTCTGACAGGTGCGCTTATCGGCGCGGCATATTCCCTTTGTCTTTATATAACTGGCTTTTTAGCTTTCGGGCTTTTCAATTTTTCAAAGGGGATTTTCGGAATTCCGGCGCTTTCTGTGTTTATCGGGGCACTGGGAGGAATCGTGGGAGTTAATATAAAAGGCAGAAAATAATAGGGCAAAAGACTTAAAAAGATGCGGAGTTTTTAAAATATCCGCGTCTTTTATTTTCTCCTTTTAACAAATTTTAGTTGACTAAACGCCCTAAAAGTTATATAATAGATGTGCTATACATTTTTTAAGGAGGATAAAGCATGAGAGCAAAAAACATTATTGCACTTCTGTTAATCGCAGCAGTTATATTCATGATGTGCTATGTATGCCTTTTTGATGTAACAATCGGCGATTACAGATTCCCGGATGCTCTTGATGAAGAGTACGGAATTAAGCAGGGCCTTGACCTGGTGGGAGGTTCGCTTATTGAATTTAAGCCGGATACGGAGGAAACACCCTCTGCAGATCAGATGGCAACGGTTAATTCCATTATGAGAAACCGTCTGGATTCCCAGAGCTTTTATGACGCAACGGTAGCCATTCAGGCTGACAACACCATAAGAATTGAAATCCCCAACGTGGATGACCCCTCTGAGGCTGTTTCAATTCTCGGTTCCACAGCAAAGCTTACCTTCAGAGACTATGAGGGTAACGTACTTATGGAAGGTTCTGAAGAATTCGTTGCAGATGCACAGATGCAGTACGGACAGACCTCTGAGATTGGCGCTGCTCAGTATTATGTTGCACTTACCCTTACTTCAGCAGGTAGAGAAGCATTCAAGACAGCAACAGAAACTGTTCTTGACTACACTCAGGATGGAAACAACTACATCGCAATTTATCTTGACGAAACACCCTTCAGCCAGCCTATGGTTTCTGAAGTAATCGATTCTGAATCCTGCGTAATCACAGGTGATTTCTCAAGAGAAAGCGCAGAAACTCTTGCAGCACAGATAAGAAGCGGTCAGCTTCCCTTTAATCTTACCGTTTCTCAGCTCCAGAGCGTTGGTCCCACCCTTGGTGAGGAAGCTCTTTCCAAGAGCCTTGTTGCAGCAGGTATCGGTATTTTACTTGTAATTTTATTCATGATTGTATTATACAGACTTTCCGGTTTCACCGCTGCAATCAGCCTTTGTGCATACACAGCACTTGTTGTAATCATTCTTATAAGAATCGGTGCAACACTTACACTTTCCGGTATCGCAGGTTTAGTTCTTTCAATTGGTATGGCGGTTGACGCTGACTGTATCATATTTGAAAGAATTAAAGAAGAGCTTCGTACAGGAAAATCCATCGGTGCATCATTGGATGCGGCGTTCAACCGTGCGATGGTTGCAATTTTCGACGCCAACATAACAACCTTGATTTGCGCAGTTGTACTTTATTTCTTCGGCACAGGTTCAATCAAGGGCTTCGCTGTTACATTAGGCGTTGGTACTGTGGTAAGTTTCTTTACCGCAATTGTTCTTACTAAGGTTATCTTAAAGCTTATAGTTAAGGGCTTCGGAATAAAGAGTTCCGGCTGGTTCGGTGTGAAAGGAGGAGCTATTGATGAAACAGTATAATTTTACAAAAAACAGTAAAATATTTGCCATCGTTTCTCTGGTCCTCATTCTTGCCGGAGTGGTAGGACTTATAGTAAACGGCGGTCTTAACTACGGTATCGACTTTACCGGAGGTACAAACATTCAGCTTTCCATGAAAACAGACAGCTATGAAATTGTTGCTACAACAGCTGAAATTGAAGATGTTGTAAAAGAAGCATTAGGCGGAGCAGAGGTTCAGGCACAGTCCATGGGAACCGATGCAATTGTTATAAAGACTGTTGAGCTTGGCGGCTATCTTAATGAAGAAGGCGAAGCTGAGGCAACAGAAGGCGAAAGCGATGTTGAAAAGGTATTCTCAGCAATTGAAGCAAAGTACAACGTTTCTATCCCCGAAGATGAGAGAAACGTAACCACAATCAGCGCATCAACCAGTAAGAAAATCTTAACAGATTCTCTTTCTGCAACATTACTTGCTGTTGTGCTTATGTTACTCTACATTACAATAAGATTTGAATTTTTATCGGGTGCTGCAGCTGTTATCGGTCTTGTTCATAACATTATTATTATGATCGGCGCCTATGCATTATTCCGTCTGCCCATAAACAATTCCTTCGTTGCGGCGGTTCTTACAATTGTAGGTTACTCCATCAACAACACCATCGTTATTTTTGACCGTGTTCGTGAAAACGTTAAGAAGGAAAGAAAGCTTTCCTATAAGGAGATTGCTGACAGAAGTGTAAGTCAGTCTTTAGCCAGAACAATCAACAGCTCTATCACAACACTTATTACAATCGGAATGCTTTATATCATGGGCGTAAACTCCATCAGAGAGTTTGCACTTCCCATAATCATCGGTATCGTTGCAGGTACCTACTCTTCAATCTTCCTTTGCGCACCCATCTGGGTTAAGATGAAGAGCGCCTTCATAAAGAAGAAATAAGGCGGACGGTAAATAAGCCATAGAGCAAATAAACAGTAAGTAAAAGCGGTTCGGAAAATCCGGGCCGCTTTTTGTAGTACAGGTAACGTAATTGCAGAATGTGAAATAGGCAATGGGTGATGTGAATTTTCTCATTTCTCATTTTAATGGTAGTGGTTTATGCGATATCATAGGGCAGGGGAAGAGTTTATGCCGAAACTATGGCATATTTTTCGGAACGACCAAGGCCGTTCCCTACAGCTTCGCACAGCCGCTCTGTAGGGGAGGGGCTTTTGTCCCCTCCCGAAAAAACAAAAAAGCTGTCAGGCGTTGCCTGACAGCTTTTAACTTACTTTAATTCTCTTGCGCCGTCGCCGATATCGAAGATATAGAAGGATGCTTCATAGCCGATTTTTTCCTTGTAAATCTTACCAACGGTTTCGATGAAATTGTCTATAGCATCATTTTTAACAATGCTTACTGTGCATCCGCCAAAGCCTGCACCCGTCATTCTGCTTCCGATTACACCTTCTACAGTCTGTGCGGTTTCAGCCAAAGTATCAAGCTCAACGCCCGTTACCTCGTATAAATCCTTTAAGGAAGCGTGGGACTGATTAAGGTACTGACCGAAGGTAGCAATGTCGCCCTTTTTCAGAGCTTCAACGCTCTTTAACACTCTGTCATCCTCGTAAATAACGTGGGTAACTCTGTTTTTAACGATTTCGTCCTTAATTACATCCTTGTGTGCTTCAAACTCCGCAGGTGTGATTTCACCGAGGCAGGTCTTTTCGGGCATCACTTCGTGTAAAAGACGGAAGCCTTCCTCGCACTGGCTTCTTCTTTCGTTGTATGCCGATGCGCCAAGCTTGTGCTTTTTGTTGGTGTTGGAAAGAACTAACTTGCAGTCGCCGATTTCGGCGGGAACCATTTCACACTCCAATGTATCGCACTTTAAGAACATAGCCATATTCTTTTCGCCGTTGGCCGATGCAAACTGGTCCATAATACCGCAGTTTACGCCGACATACTTGTTCTCGGCACGCTGTCCGATTAAGGCAAGCTCGGTTTTGTTGGCTTCCTTTCCGCCCATCTCGCCTGAGAAGGTGGAGAAAATCTTTGCTGTTACAACCTCGATTGCGGCAGATGAGGAAAGACCGCTTCCGTGGGGAACGCTGTCCTCATAGAGTAGGTCGGCACCCGTTAAAATGTAGCCGTCCTTCATAAGCTCGCAGAGTACGCCTGCCTGATAGTTGCCGTAGTCGATGTCCTTATAGTCGCCGATTTTGTCAAGGTCAAGGGTAACGATTCCGTCTAAATCCGTTGCCTTCAAGCGGACAATTCTGTCCTCTCTCTTTCTTACGGCAACGGTGCTTTCTGCGGAAATTGCCGCAGGGAAAACGAAACCTCCGTTATAGTCGGTGTGTTCGCCTATTAAATTAACTCGTCCGGGAGAAGCGAAGAAACGGATTTCGCCTCCCTCGCCGTAGATTTTTTCAAACTCTTTTTTAAGTGCACATAAATCTGCCATAAAAATCATCCTTTCGATCATTTGCTATATATTCTATCATAAAACAAGATGATTTACAAGAATTAATTTCTGAAATCAAAAGAAAGTGTGTTTCCGTCGGACTTGATTTCTTTCTCTGAAACGGCACAGCCACAGGTAAGCTTAACCTTGTATGAAACGCCCGAAAAGGAAAGTGTAAGTTCCTTTTCGCTTACACTTTTCACTTCATAGGAATGGGGGCATTCGATGCCGATTGCATTTTTAAGTGTAAAGGGCATTTTGCCTTCAATTTTCATGCCGCTTTCCGTGAGAGTAATCGTAATGTCTGAAAATTCAGCTTTGGCAGAGCCGTTGCTCAAATCTGTAAATTTCATTTCGCTATTTTCGGGAAAGCTTCCGTCTTCAAATGTAATAAATCCGCCTGCTCTCACGCCTTTCCCGGTAAAGCGACAGCCGTCAATAAAGGGAAGTGCCTCGTAAGTTGCGCAGTTTTCGGTGCATACGGAATCAAGGAAGGGGTCTTTAAGGCTGTCAGAATAAATGTGAAGATCGCGGATACGTACGCCTTTTTCGTCGGAATAAATATTAACTCTGAAAAATTTGCTTGAATACCAGAGGGAATTTTTGCCCTCGTCGTCAAAAGCAGTGTGCGCCGTAATTGCCGAGGCGGGAGTGTCGGAAAAGGTTTTTTTATACCATCTGCCCGTTTCGCCCACGGTTTCAACGGTAATTTTGCCCTCGTTCTGCAATTTTTCAAATAAGGGGAACTGATAATTAAGACCTGCCGCCATTTTGTCCCAGCCAAAGGAATTTTCCTGACCTGCCTGGGCATAGCCGAAGGAAAGGCAATCGCCGTTGAAGTTCTCCTTCATATACCAGTCAACCCATTTGGGATTTCCGCCGCATTCGGGGTAGACGGGCTCTAAAGAAATAACGTCCTGACGGGTGTATTTTTCTGCGTTTTCCGAAAGCTTGTAGTCATATTGATAAACGGGATCGGAGCCAAGCATTCTGAAAAGGGGAACATTGAGCATATTTTCCTTGTTTACCGCAGGAAGGAACACGTTTTCGCGGTTGGGATAATAGCCCTGACCGTAGTATCCGCCCCAGAGGGTGTATCCGTCGGTGCCGAACTGCTCCTTGCAGTTCATAAGAGCATCAATGCCATATTTGTCATTGGCATGAGCTACTGTGTGGGAATCGAAAAGCCAGGAGCCGAAGGTTTTGGGATAGCAGCCAAAAACCTCGTAAAATTTTTCAAAAAGAACGTCAACCAGCTTTTCGCGCTCCTTTTTGGTGTAGCCAACGGAAAAGCCTGTATCCGTATGCCAGTCCCAGCTGTAGCGACCGCGCCAGGGAATGCCTGCCGCCAAAGCCTGAGGCTCTACAATTTCGTACCAAACGCCGATTTCAAATTGATTCGTGTCAAGCTCTCTTAAAATATTCTGATAAAAAGGCATAATTAAAGCATCATACTGAAGCAGAAAGGTTGCCTTTAAATTGTGCTTTTTAAGAAGAGAAATCTGCTCCTTTACGGGAGTTTCCAGATCCATGGGAAGACGTGGCTCAACGGCTCTTATAAAGTTTACTATATTTACAATTTGTCTTTTTTTCATAAAAAAGTCTCCTTTTCAATTTTATGCGATTATACTGCCGCTCGCATAAAAAGTCAACCGAAAACAGAGAATTGTGTTATTAAATTTAATTTTGTACGATTTTATAATTTTAAAATGTACTTGTATAAAATCGGAAATTGATGTATAATGAATAAAATATGCAGGGAATGCAATTTATGCATTTTACAAAGGAGGAGAACCATGCTTCTTGAAGACGAAAAAATTGAAGAGCTTGGGATTGAAGGCTTAAAGCTCATTCAGTCGGACAAGCTTTTTAAGTACGGCACCGATGCAGTTCTTCTTTCAAAATTCGCCAAGGTGAAAAAAGGCGGCGAGGTTTTGGATTTTTGCACAGGAAGCGGAATAATTCCCCTTTTGATGTACTCCCAAAACAAGGAATGCTCTTTCGACGCCCTTGAAATAACGGAAAAAGCCTCGGATATGGCAAGGCGGACAATGGAATTAAACGGCCTTTCCGATAAAATAAAGGTAACAAAGGGCGATGTAAAGTGTGCCCGTGAAATTTATAAGGGCAGACAGTTTGATTTAATAACCTGTAACCCGCCCTATATGGATGCGGGCGGAGGCTTGGTTAACCCCGACACGGATAAAGCCTGTGCAAGGCACGAAATTTTCTGCACACTGGAGGATGTTATAAGAGAAGCATCCCACTTAGTGCGTCCCGGCGGATTTTTCTCAATGGTGCACCGCCCACGCCGCTTAACCGACATAATGAGCCTTATGAGAGAGTATAAGTTAGAGCCGAAACGCCTCACCTTCGTGGCAGACTCACCCGGAAAAGAGCCTGATATGATTTTAATTGAAGGGCAAAGATGCGGCGGAAAGTTCTTGAAAACAGACATATTATATCTGAAATAAAAATTAAAGGGAAAAGCTAACAGGCGAAGTGCAAATCGCCCCTACAAGGAGAATTGATATGGCAGGAAAACTTTATTTATGTGCAACCCCCATCGGAAATTTGTCCGATATTACCCTTCGGTGCCTGGAAGTTCTGGAATCGGTTGACTTAATTGCGGCGGAGGATACAAGGCACACCTTAAAATTACTTAACCATTTTGAAATTACAAAGCCCCTTACAAGCTATTATGAGCATAACCGGAAGGAAAAGGGCTATATGCTGGCAGACGAAATGCTTGAAGGGAAAAATATTGCTCTGGTTTCCGATGCAGGCACTCCCGCAATCAGCGATCCCGGTGAGGATTTGGTTGCCATCTGCATCGAAAAGGGGATTGACGTTGTGCCCGTTCCCGGCTGCGTTGCGGCGATAAATGCCTTAATCGGAAGCGGTATGCCTACGGGCAGATTTTGCTTTGAAGGCTTTTTAAGTGTAAACAAGCAAAGCAGAAGAGAGCATTTAGAGGCAATTGCCGACGAAACAAGGACGATGATTTTCTACGAAGCTCCCCATAAATTACTTGCCACACTTAAGGATTTTGAAAAGGTGTTCGGGGGCGACCGCAAAATTTCCCTTTGCCGTGAGCTTACGAAAATCCACGAGGAATATGTAAGGCTCACCGTTTCCGAGGCGATAGCCAAATATGAAGAAACTCCCCCGAAGGGAGAGTTTGTGCTGGTGGTATCGGGGGCAGAGGAAAAAATTGAGGACTTTTCGTCCTTGTCCATATCCGACCACGTTGAAATGTACATAAAGGAAGGGTTATCTGAAAAGGACGCCATGAAGGCTGTTGCAAAGGACAGGGGAATAAAAAAAAGCGATATATATGCAGAATATAAGCTTTTGCGTTAACATCCGAATACGCCTGAAACAAGTAAAATGGCCGTTTTTCTGTGTTGTCGGCCTTGAAATACGACCGTATTCCTGCGACCTTCCGCCTTGAAAAACAACAATTTTTTCTCGTTTCAGGTTCAGAGAATTTTTGGTGCTTTATTGGTATGATGCAAGTGCAGCAAAATGGAATATATGTAATTATACAATACTGCAACGGGATAAAATAAAGTCCCAAAAACGCATTTGGATATTAAAGCAAAAGCTTAGGAAAGTGAGTAATTGATATGGTAAAGACAAGAATGATTTTCGTCCGCCACGGTGAAAGCGAAGGAAACAAGGTGCACGCCTTTCTGGGCCATTCCGATGCCAACCTTTCGGAAAAAGGGCACCTTCAGGCGGAAAAGACAGCGGAATACTTAAAAAATGAAAAAATTGACGCGTTTTATTCAAGTGATTTAAAGAGAGCCTATCAGACAGGCTGTCATATCGCAGGAAGACACGGCTGTGCGCCCATTCCGGATGAGCAGCTTCGTGAGGTTTTTGCAGGTGAATGGGAATGGAAAAAGTTTGAGGATTTGCTTAAAGAATATCCCGTAAGCTTCGGCATATGGAAGGATAACGTGGGCGAGGCGCACCCCGACGGAGGCGAGGCGGTAAGTCACCTCTATGACAGAATTATAAAAAGGGTTTGGGAAATTGCAAGGGAAAATTTCGGCAAAACCGTTTTAATCACATCCCACGCAACGCCGATCCGTGCCCTTCGTGCATACTGGGAAGGGCTTGGCGCAGAAGCAATGAAAAACTATCCCTGGGCGGCAAACGCCTCGGTTTCAATCTGTGATTACTTTTCGGACGGCCACGTTGAAATGGTTTCCTACAGCGATGATTCTTTTATGGGTGATATTGCAACAGCATTACCCAAGAGTGTGTAATATTTTGTAGGGATTGCATTTATGCATTCTGCAAAGGGGGGCTACTTTTGAACAGTACAGTATTCACGGTTTTTGTTTTACCTTATTTTATCGGAATAATTATAAGACTGATATTTATTAAGTGGAAAAAGGGATATATTTTAACGGGAGCTTTTGCTGCTCTCTCGGTTATAGCGTGGATATGGACAAAGCACCTTACAAATCACGGAGTTGACGGAACTGTAATGCTTTGGGCTTTGATGATGACAGAGCTTACGGCGGGCGCCTTAATTACAGGTGTAATAGGGCTTTTAATAAAAAAGCTAAAGCGTTAAAAATGCTTTAGCTGTCGGCATAGCGCTTTGGCGTTGTGCCTTTTATTTTTTTAAAAAGCTGAACAAAATAGGGAACGTCGGAAAAGCCTGAGCCTTCCGCCGCTTCCGACACGGAAGAGCCGTTTTTAAGCATCTTGCATGCCTCGGAAATCCTTACCCCGTTAAGATAGGAAAGGTAGGTAATTCCCGCACTTTCCCGAAACTTTGTGCAAAAATAAAACTTACTGTAGCCCATTTTTTCCGCTATGTCGGAAATAGATATTTTCTCACGGAAATGAAGCTTGGTATAGTTTATGATTTCCCGAAGCTCACTTTCGTCAAAGGCGTTACCCGAAGGAAGGACTTCCTCACGGCTGAAGGTGCGAAGATGAGAAAAAAGGGATACGGCAATGCTTGTTGCAGAAAATATATCTTCGGCTTTTGCCAAAGAGTTTACAATGGGCAAAATTTCATCAAAGCAGTCGGGATTTACGTCAATTGACATAAGGCTTTTTCCCTCGGATGCCAAAAGAGCCTCAAAGCTCAAAAAGGGCGAAAAGCCCTCGGGGGAAAGCTTTACGTTTAAAAGATTACCGCTGCTTTTTTTATAGCTCATTGAATGAACTGTTTCCGGCGGAATATAAAAAACCTGATTGCCCGACAGCTTATAGCGGTGACCTCCTATAATCACCTCGCCCGTCGCCCCGGAAAAAAGCAAAATTTCAACAGTTTCCGCATAGTGGGGTGCAACAAGCTCATCACGGTCAAAGGTTGTATAAATCACCGAAAATGGTATGCTTTTTGAAAAATCTTTATGCTCTTTAAAAGCGGTGAAAATATTGTTCATAGCCCCATTATATATTAAACATCAAAATATTGCAACATTTTTTCTTAATATTTCCCATTGAAACGGGAGTTTTTTCGCACTATAATATAATAAAAGGAGGTTTTACTATGATTAAAGCTGTAATTATTGGTTGTGCACATATGCACGTTAACGAAATTGCCTTATATATAACCGAGGCGGAGGGGATTAATCTGGTTGCCGCCGCCGACCTTGTGCCGGATACCCCCGAAATAGTAAAGGCGAGATACACAAGGGACTGGAATAAGGAAAACATCAAAAATAACTATTGCGACAACATTTACGATGACTATATTAAAATGCTTGATACTGAAAAGCCCGACTGGGCGTTTATCTTAACGGAGAACAAAAACAAGCCTGCCGTGGTGGAAGAGTGTGCGAAAAGAGGAATTAACGTAAGCATCGAAAAGCCCATTGCCGTAAGCTATGAAGAGGCGCTGAAAATCGAAGAATCCGTTAATAAATACGGCATAGAGGCAATTGTAAACTGGCCCGTAATCTGGCGCCCCTATATGTATGAAATGATAAACGCATACAGGCTCGGACTGGTGGGAGAACTTAAAAAGCTTTACTACATAAACGGTCACACAGGCCCCCTCGGTGCAGGTGCAAAGCACCGAGGCGTTTCTGACACCGCCGAGGAAATGACGGACGAGGCAAGAAGCAAAACCTGGTGGTATCAGAAGAATCAGGGCGGCGGTGCCATCCTCGACATTCTGTGCTACGGCGCAATGTATTCCGCACTGTTACAGGAAGGCGACGCAAAAAGCGTTTATGCATATTCCGACAACTTAAATACGCCTTACTCAGATGCGGAGGACAACGTGAGTGCGGTAATAAAATACGATAACACCTACACCGTTGCCGAGGGAACGTGGACAATTCCTCAGCTTGTTCTTCCGGGCGGCCCCGTACTTATGTGCGAAAAGGGTGCAATTTACACTAAAAAGGAAGACGGTGTCTGCACCGTTCTCGCTGTTGATATGTACGGAAATCCCTTGGAAATTCCCAAATGCGAATTTCCGAAGTATATGAAAAACATTGCAGAGCATCTTACCTATGTAAAGAAAACGGGCTCACCCCTTACAAAGGAAGTAACCCTTTCACAGAATATGAAGGTTATGGCAATTTTAGATGCGGCGAAAAAATCCACAGAGTCGGGATGCGAGGAAAAGGTAGTATGCAGACCGTAAAAGGAATCGTCGCCGACATTCAGCGTTCATCCATCCACGACGGGCCGGGGATAAGAACCACCGTGTTCTTGAAGGGCTGTCCCTTAAACTGCAGTTGGTGTCACAACCCCGAATGTATAAAAAAAGAGCCCGAAATCCTTTTCTATCCCGAAAAGTGCATCGGCTGCAATATGTGCGATAAGGGTTGTTTTTCCGGGGCAAAAGTCATTTGCGGAAAGGAAATGACGGCAGATGAGGTTTTATCGGAGGTTATGCTTGATAAGGCATATTATAAAAATGATGGCGGCGTCACTTTCTCGGGTGGCGAGCCCATGCTGCAAAAGGAATTTGTGGCATATCTTTCCGACCTTTGCCACGATGAGGGCATAAACACAGCCATTGAAACCTCGATGTATATTTTCGACAGCGACGTTTTAGCAAAAATGGACTACATAATGTGCGACGTTAAAATATGGGATGACGAAAAGCACAAAAAATACACCGGTGTTTCCGGCGAAAAAATAAGGGAAAACATTAAAAAAGCGGATAAGCTCGGCATCCCGATTTTAATAAGAACGCCCATAATTCCGGGAATTAATGACACGGTTGATGAAATTAAAAACATAAAAAGCTTCGTTATGTCCCTTGAAAATGCGGCAGGATATGAGCTTTTGCCCTATCATCCGCTGGGAGAAGGGAAGAGGGCGGCGCTGGGACTCAGCGCTTCCGAATTTAAGATTCCCGAAAAAGAAAAAATGGAGGAATTAAAAAGCTATGCTCACATATAAAGACAGACTTTCAAGTATGAGGGAAACCAAAATCCGCCATACTCTCTTGAAAAGAAAGCAAAACGGCTTTACCGATTTAGACGATTTCGGCACAGTGCCCATTTCCGAGGGCTATGCCGTAACACCCTGGTACAACAGCGAAAACGGAAGCTTTTACGGACTTGACGGAATGTGCGAAAACTTCTGCCGTGTACTTGATGCCCACGAGCCATATGTTGACCCCATGGAAATGCTTTGCGGTCGCTGGAGAGATATGCTTGTAAATTACAGAGGAGACCTTCACTATATGCCCGACTGGCTTAAGAACAACCTTAAAAATCTTGAGTTTATCAAAAACGGTGCCACAAATCAGTGGAGTAAGCGTTGGGAC
>JAUNRD010000159.1 GCA_030535815.1 Clostridia bacterium | reverse complement strand
TCCTATAATAGCCTTGAGGTGATTAAAATGATTTTCTCAATAAATTCAAACGGAAACCTTAAACACGAAGAAATATTGAAAGCGCGACTTTCAGAGCGTTTAGATGCAGAATTTTCCGACGGCGGTCTTTTAATTGACCTTTCAACAGATTTATCAACAGAAAAAGCAGAAAGCTTTATTATAGAAGAAAAAGACGGCGGCTTTTACATAAAAGCATCGGACTCTCTCGGTCTTTTTTACGGCATAGGAAAGCTTTTACATTCGGGAAAATGGGGCTCTGACACCTTCTCTCCCATTCCCACAAAGGGGTTGATGAGCCCCGACTGCGCTTTCAGAGCAACCTACGTTGCCCGCCATTTTTACAATTTTTACGATGTTGCGCCAATGGATGAAATAGAGCGCTATTTAGAGGATTTACTCCTTTGGGGGCAAAACACCATAATTTTAACCTTAAGCACCGCAGGTGCAAAAAGCTATGACGACCCTTTATTTAAAAAGGCATATGAAAAGATAGCAGAAATTTCTTCGGTTTCAAAAGCTTTGGGCTTGAAAATCGGCGTACTTATGGGTAACTGCCTTTTTACCGACATTCCCGAAGAAATACGTGCCCTTCCTCCTGTACAGATACGCTATCGCGGAAATTTGGGTAACAAAATCTGCCCATCCAAAAAAGACGGTATGGAATATCTTAAATCCCACTGGACACACCAGCTTGAAGGCTTATCACACCTTGATTATATCATCACCTGGCCCTATGACGAGGGCGGTTGCGGATGCAGCGAATGTACTCCCTGGGGCTCAAATAAGTTTTGCGATATGACAAAGGAGCTCTATGCCCTTGCAAAAAACTATTTCCCCGATGTGAAAATCGGTATGTCCACCTGGGTATTTGACTTTCCTGAAATTGAGGGCGAATATGAAGGGCTTTTCCGCCGTCTGGATGGCGATATGTCCTTTGTTTCCTTCCTTATGACAGACTCCCATCACGATTTCCCGAAATACCCCTTGGAGCATAGTTGTCCCCGCCCCATAATAAACTTCCCCGAAATATCAATGTGGTCACTCTATCCCTGGGGAGGTCTGGGTGCAAATCCCCTGCCCAAGCGATTCCAGAGAATATGGGATTCCTCAAAGCACATCTTAAACGGCGGTCTTCCCTATTCCGAGGGCATCTATGAAGATATTTCAAAGGTGCAGTGCCTCGGCTATTACTGGGATAAGGATAAAAGCTATACGGAGAGTTTATCAGAATACATAAACTATGAATACTCGTCAGAGGTAACTGACGATTGTTTAGAGCTTATGGAAATAATTGAGGAAAACCACACCCTTATTTCAAAATGTGCTGAGCCCGTAAAGGTTGACCGCACAAAGGAGTTGGCTGAGTCCATCAATTCCCGCCTTCCCGAACGTGCGAAAAAGAGCTGGCGCTGGAGAATTTTATACATCCGCGCAATCCTTGACTATAAGAGGTATTCATCGTATCTCTCCATAAAAAATCCAAAGCCTTCCGACAGAAACTATTTAATAAAGCACACGGGCGAAATATTAAAGGACGATGCCGAGGCGCAAAGTATGTTTTCAGAATTAATCGGCTATTACCACGCCGTTCCCCACAACGGAAGAAACGGCTGGACGCTTCCGCCATTAGGACAGACATATTTTTCAGATTAATAATTAAACGGGAAAAGTGTAGGGCGATTTATCTCTAAGGAGTATCGCCCTATTGCATTCTTTTCCCTTTTTTGTTATAATAAAATCAGACATAATAAGGAGGAGGAGGAGGAATGAAAATGAAAAAACGTGTTGTTTCACTGGCACTTGCACTTTTGATGCTTGTCTCAACGGTTTACGTTACTGCTTTCGCAACCGGAGAAGGGCAAATCAAAAACATCATTTACTTAATCCCTGACGGAGGAGGCTATCCCCTTTATGATTTTGCCAATATGGTTAAAATCTCAGGCGGTCTTTCGGATGAGAAATTCCCCTATAAAACTTATACGGACGCCACACCTATGACTATGCGCACCTATCTTGCGGGAAGTATGACCACCTCACCCGTAACAGGCGGAGTAACCGACTCTGCGGCGGCAGGTACCGCTATGGCAACCGGTCATAAAACAATAAACGGCTATCTCGGAGTAGACAGAGCAGGTGTTCCCAAGGCAAATTTAGTTGAGGCGGCAGAATCCAAAGGCAAGTCAACAGGTTTAATCGCAACCTACGAATGGGTGCACGCAACGCCCGGCTCCTTCTCTGCCCACGCAATGAACAGAAGCGAATATAAAAACATTTACGAGCAGATGGAAAACAAAGGCATCGAGGTTGTTTTAGGTGCCGGCTACGGCGCTGTATCGGAGTATGCCACCATTCAGAATGCCATTGACTCCGGATACTTAATCGTTGAAGGCTGGGAAGATTTAGACGCTGTACACCCCGGCGATATGCTCTGGGGTAACATTGCAAACCCAAGCTTACCATATGACATTAAATTAAACGGAAAACAGGCAAACTTAGAGGAAATGACACGTGCGGCAATTACCGCTCTTTCGGGCGATCCCGACGGATTTTTCCTTATGGTTGAGGGAAGCAAGGTTGATTCCGGCGGTCACTTAAACGACGCTCTTGTTTCAACCAGCGAATATCTTGCCTTTGACGCGGCATTCCGTGTAGCTATTGAATTTGCAAAAGGCAGAACAGATACAGTTGTAATCTGTGCTCCCGACCACGATACGGGAGATCTCAATCTTCCCGAAAACGCCGCCCCCTACGTTGAAGAAGTGCGAAACGGCGTAACTCCTACCGGAATGACCTGGGGCACAACAGGTCACTCAGCCCAGAACGTAGGTGTATGGGCATACGTTCCCGAGGGCGTTTTATTACCGGAGGGGCTCAATCCCGTTTTGGGGGACACGGAAAAAACGAGAACAGACTATGTTATCGACAACACCGCCCTTGCACCCTGGTGTGCTTCTTTAATGGGCGTTAACTTGGATGAGCTTTCAAAGGAGCTTTTCTGCGACGTCACCTCCATCGGCACATACCTTCCCGCAACGGGCAAATTCACCTTTGCAAGCGGAGATAAGTATGTCTATGCAAATCAGGACGAATACTATAAAAACGGTGAGAAAATTTCAACAAACGGTAAGGTTGCCCTGGCACTTAACGGCAAGTTCTATGTTCCTTCAGAAATGGTAGAGGACAAGGACTGGAGCTTTGTTTCAACCGCAAGAGAAGGTATAACGGGAACGGGCACTGCATCAGACCCTTTCATCATTGATGATGCCTATGACTTTATTGAATTTTCTGCAAACCTTCTTTCAGGCACCACCTATGAAGGTAAATACTTCCGCCAGGATAAGGATATTGACCTTACCGGCGAGGATTATACAGGTGTCAACGAAAGTGCCACCTTTGCCGGCATATATGACGGTAACGGCCACAAGATAACCGTTAACCTTACCACCACCAAAAACAGCACACTCTTTCCCTATGTGACGGGCAAAATTATGAATTTAGGTGCAGAGGGAAGCATAACATCCAGCGCCAACTATACAGCAGGTATCGCACGAAGCCTTCGCGCAGGAAGCATTATGTCAAACTGCTGGTCGAATGTTTCAGTTACTGCGCCAAGCGCCTGCGGCCTTGCATACTCAAACTACGGCACAATTGAAAACTGCTTCTTCGGCGGAACGCTTTCAGGTACAACAATGTATCCCATCGCAGCTCCCCACGGAGATGTAAATAAAACCTTAAATTGCTTCTATATTGAAGGCACCGGTAACAAAACAGCTGAAGGTGCATACCCCGTAAGCGAAAAAGATGCAAAAGAAACCCTTGCCGAAGAACTCAATCAGGGAAGAAAGGTTGCATCAGGTACACTTGGCGTAAGCGAGGATGATCTTTCCTACTGGACAAACGAAGAAGGCTTCCCCACTCACTACACCCCCGTTCCCGTGGTGGATAAAGTTGTAATAACTCCCGAAGGTGCAGTTGTTTCAAAGGGTGACGGAGCGTTCTTTACGGCAGAGGTTATAGGAAAATTCAAGCCTTCCCCTGATGTTACCTGGTCTGTCGAGGGCGATGTTAAAGAAGGCACATTCATAGCAGACGACGGCTATCTTACAGTTGATAAGGACGAAACTGCCGAGTCCTTTAAGGTTATGGCAAAGTCCAACCAGGACGGAAGCGTAACCGATGTTGCCACCGTTACCGTGGGGCAATTTGCAAAAACAGAGCCTGACGGAAGCCGTTCCCGCCCATATTTAATAACCTCGGCTGATGATTTTATCTCTCTTATGGACGAGGTTGCATCAGGTAACAACAAGTCAGGACTATGCTTTAAGCAGACAAAAGACATCGACCTTGCAGGAACATCATTTAAGGGTATCGGCGGCTCTAAAACCTTTGCGGGCATATACGACGGAAACGGATATACCATTAATATTGACATGGCGTCAGACACCGACCTTTGCTTATTCCCCTACACCACAGGAACCATTATGAATTTAGGTGTTACGGGAAAAATTAAAAACGGCACCTTTGCCGCTGCGATTTGCCGTTCTATAAGAAAAGAAGGAAAGATGATTAACTGCTGGTCCGACGCCTACGTTGAGGGAGCAAACTTAGGCTCCATTGCCTGGTCAAATTACGGCATTATGGCAAACTGCGTATTTACCGGAACGGCAGTAGCTTCGGGAAGCGGCTATGCTGTTACAAACAGAATTGACGGCTCTGTTACAAGTAACACCTATCAGCTTGGCTCAGCATACATTCCCGATAAGGAAATATCGGAAGTTACAGTATCGCAGGTTGAAAAAAATCTCGCATCCTGGCTTAACGACGGAATTTCCGATGCCGCAAAAAAGGCAAATATTCCCAAATCCTTCCTCAAAACCTGGGTTTTCAAAGACGGTAAAATCGGTTTCGGAACGCCAGAAGAAAACAACGACATTATCCTTACCATCGACAAAAAGGAAGCCTCCGTTTTCGGTGAAATAAAGGTAAACGACGTTGCTCCCTTAATTACAAACGGAAGAACAATGCTTCCTGCCCGCTTTGTAACAGAAGCTCTCGGAGGAACCGTTTTATGGGATGGTGAAAAGAGAGAAGTAATAATTGAAAAGGAAGGCTTAAAGCTAATCCTTACAATTGATAAAGATACCGCAATTCTTAACGGAG
>JAUNRD010000004.1:13686-21338 GCA_030535815.1 Clostridia bacterium | reverse complement strand
AGGGCAAAAGCCTTCTTTGTGTCAACATGCGCCTGAACAAAGTTTGCAGGATCGAATACTGCCTTGAAATAGGGGGAGTTGATGGAAGAAAGGATATCTAAGCAACGCTCGTCCGTTTCGCCGTAAATTCCCTTTTCGTTTTCGTGGAGAAGTAAAACCTTTTCCCTTGCGGCATAGTCTACCATAAGGCGGAGTCTTCTTAAAACCTCGTCACGGTATTTGTCATACTCTCCGTCGGGAATAAAAAATGAAAACATTCTTATGGTGGGTGCACCTAAAAAGCGTGCTATGTAGCATGTTCGCTTAAAGGTTTCAAAATGAGGCTCAAAATCGTCGGTTATTTTAATCTTGCCGATGGGGGAGCCGATGGAAGAAGCCTTTATTCTGTACTGTCCCATCTTTCCCTTTAAGGCGGTAAGCTCTTCATCGGTTAAAGATGAAATGTTTTTGCCGTTTACGCCTCTGGGCTCAAAAAACTTTATGCCCATTTTGTTAAGGGCGGTAAACTGAACGTCAATGTCACTTGAAATTTCGTCGGAAAAACCCGATATCATATAATTTGCGTACATTACATACACCTCCTTTTACCATAATAGCACAATTTTATTTAAATTAACAGTGCAAATGTTGCTTTTTTTATTGCAAATATTGCTCTTTTGTGGTAAAATTTCCGTAAAGGAGGCGGTAAAATGTTTTTTCAGGCAAGCGAGGAATATACAAAGAAGATAGACAGCACATTTTTCAGGCTTCACGATCATGATTTTTACGAAATTTATATTTTTGAAAAGGGCGATGCCACATATGCCGTTGAAGGTGCAGACTATCCTTTGGAGCCCGGCGATATGATATTCATACGCCCCGGGGAAATGCACCGCGTTCATCACAAGTCGGAGTCGGATTATTTAAGAATGGTAATACATTTCGATGAAGAGTTTTTTAAATGTCACTCCTGCGAGCATTACAGGGATATTTTCTGGGAAAGAAACTGCGGAGAAAAAAACAAGATAAGCGCAAAAACAGCGAAGAGTGCAGGAATAAGTGATATTATTGGCCTTATGCGCGAGGGCTTTTCTGATTATGACGATCCTTATATAAGGTCGCTGGTGGTGCAACTTTTATATCTTGCCCATAAAAACGACTGCTTTTCCACGGAAAATACGGGTAAAAAGAGAGTTAAGGAAATCGTTGCCTATATAAACGAGCATTTCGCGGAAAAGCTTTCTCTGGAGGAAATTGCAGAAAGATTTTTCATAACGAAATATCACTTAACCAGAATCTTTAAGGAAGCAACTGGACACACGGTAAACGAATATATAAGAACAAAGCGACTCCGTTATGTGGAGGAATTAAGTGAGGACGGAGAATATACTTTGAGCGAAGCGGCAATAAAGGCGGGGTATAAGGACTATTCTTCCTTTTACAGAGCCTACAAAGATGCCCACGGAACACCGCCGAAAAAAGACCTTAAAAAGAAGATAAATAATTGACAAAACAAGGCAGGGATATTATAATTAAAATATTCTTAAAAGAGGGTGACATCATGAAGATTTTTGACGCACACGTCCACGTTTTTCCCGAAAAGATAGCCGAAAAGGCAACCCTTTCCACGGGGAATTATTACGGCGTTAAAATGTACAGCATAGGAAACGTGGAAAACATTAAAAAGGAGCTTGAAAAAGGCATAATCACAAAATGCCTTATCCACTCCACAGCCACAAGGGCCGACCAGGTTGAGCATATAAATAGTTATATAGCCTCGCTGGTTTCTGAAAATCCCGAATTTGTGGGCTTCGGAACGATGCACGCAGACTATGAGGACATAAAAGGCGAAGTGGAGAGAATTATTAAGCTTGGGCTTCTCGGAATAAAGCTTCACACGGATTTTCAGGGCTTTGCCATTGACTGTGAAAAGGCGCTTCCCATTTACGAGGCGGCAAGGGGAAGGCTTCCCATTTTATTTCACGTTGGTGACACAAAGTCTGATTTGTCCGCGCCCGAAAGAGTTGCCAATATATGCGAAAAGTACCCCGACCTTACGGTAATTGCGGCGCATCTTGGCGGCTACAGCGTATGGGACAGGGCAGAGGAAGCGCTGGTCGGAAAATATGAAAACCTTTACTTTGATGCTTCAAGCTCCATAGACTTTATGGACAGCGAGCAGGCAAAGCGGATTATAAAAAATCACGGAACGGACAAGGTTTTATTCGGCTCCGACTTTCCGATGCATAACCCGGAGGGCACGGTTAAAAAATTAATTGATATGGGCTTTTCAAAGAAAGACAACGAAAAGATGTTTTATAAAAATGCAGAAAAACTTCTTAAAATAAAAATCTGAGGAGGCGTAATATGTTATACAAGGGTAATAAGGAAAAAAAATTATCGTCCGAGCTTTTCAAAAACCCCGGCTCTGAATACAGGGGAGCACCCTTCTGGTCCTGGAACTGTCAGCTTTCCGAGGAAGAGTTGCTTCGCCAGATTGAAATCTTCAAGGAAATGGGCTTCGGCGGCTATCATATGCACGTTCGTAGTGGTATGGCAACAAAATATTTAAGCGATGAGTTTATGCATCTTATAAAATCCTGTGTTAAGAAGGGCGAGGAAGAAGGTCTCCTTCCCTGGCTTTACGATGAGGACCGCTGGGCATCCGGTCAGGCGGGTGGCTATGTTACCAAAAATATGAAATACCGTATGAAATACATAGTGTTCACCCCTGCCAAAGAGGAATATGTCTCCTATGAAGAGGCAATCGAAACGGGAAAACCCTACCTTCTTTCCTCCTATGATGTGGTGCTTAATTCAGACGGTACATTAAAAAGCTATAAAATGATAGACGCAGATGATGCGGCTGAAGGCAAAAAATGGTATGCCTTTGTAAAACATCACTTTGGCGGCGGCTGGCATAATGATCAGGGCTATGTTGACTCTATGAACGATGAGGCTATGGCGGAGTTTATAAACATAACTCACGAGGCATATAACCGGGAAATCGGAGAAAGCTTCGGTAAAACCGTTCACGCCATTTTTACGGACGAGCCACACTTTGCGGGAAAAGAGGTTTTAGCCTTCTCCCACGAGCCTAAAGCGTTATCCCTTCCCTGGACATATGACTTTGATGAAACCTTCAATAAAATGTACGGCTTTTCGCTTGTTCCACGCCTTCCCGAGGTTGTGTGGAATCTCCCGGATAACAAGCCTTCCTATGTAAGATACTGCTATCACGACCACACGGCGGAGCGTTTTGCCAACGCCTATGCAAAGCAGATTGGCGTATGGTGTGATGAGCACGGCATAAGCCTTACGGGACATATGTTATCAGAGCCGCTTTTAAAGACACAGACCAATTCCTGCGGCGAGGTTATGAGAAGTCTGGCTCATTTCGGAATCCCCGGAATTGATATGCTTTGCGATCTTCGTGAATACACCACTGCAAAGCAGGCACAGTCCGTTAAAAATCAGTACGGCAGAGAGGCTCAGGTTTCCGAGTTTTACGGCGTAACCGACTGGGACTGCGATTTCAGAACCTATAAAATTTCAGGGGACTGGCAGGCGGCTCTCGGCGTAACGGTGAGAGTTCCCCATCTTTCCTGGGTATCAATGAAGGGTATGGCAAAGCGAGACTATCCTGCAACCTTCAACTATCAGGCACCCTGGTACAAGGAATATCCCTGGATTGAAAACTATTTTGCAAGAGTAAATACGGCGCTCACCAAGGGCAAGGCTGATGTTAAGGTTGCTGTAATCCACCCCGTTGAAAGTGCCTGGCTTGCATACGGCCCCAATGACCTGTCGTCAGACGAAATGACAAAGCTTGAGGCAAACTTTGACAATATCACAGAGTGGCTTCTCTTCGGTCAGATGGACTTTGACTATATCTCAGAATCGCTCCTTCCCACTCAGGTTAAGGAGAGCACGGGCGGACTTAAGGTTGGCGAAATGGAATATGACGCCGTTGTGCTTCCCGCACTTAAGACAATAAGAAGCACCACGCTTTCAATCCTTAAGGACTTTGCTTCTCGCGGCGGAAAAGTGATAATCGCGGGGGATGCCCCCATCTATATAGACGGCCAGGAAAAGGAAGGCGTAGCTTCACTTAGCGCACTTTCCACCAAGGTGGACTTTAACAAGATTGATATCTTAAATGCCTTAAAGGAACAGCGCGACATTGAAATAAGAAAGGATGACGGTGCAGGCGCTGACCGCTACCTTTACAATATGAGAAAGGACGGGGACATAAAATATCTCTTCATCGCAAACGGAAGAAGAGAGTCTCTCTATAAAAAGGCAAATCCCATATACAGAAAAATCCAGCGTCAGAACTTCCGCGACACCGTTGAAGATGAGGGCATAAGAGTAAAGATAAAGGGCCATTATAAGCCCGTGCTTCTTGATGCATTGACAGGTGAAATGAAGGAATGTAACTATGTGGCGAAGGACGGCTATACCGTAATTCCCAAAACTATGTATATTTACGATTCACTTTTATTTATGCTTACACCTTCTGAGGAAGGCTCCTTTACGGAAGAGGCAAAGCCTCTTGAATTTATAAAGGAAATGAGAATAACGGAAAAGGTTTCCTATCACCGCCACGAGGACAATGTTTATATTATGGACATTGCAACCGCAAAAATGGGTGAAACGGAAATAACAACCCCCGAGGAAATGCTCCGCCTTGATACCGCGCTTCGTAAGCCCCTTGGAATCCGTCGTGCGGACGGATGCGGAACACAGCCCTGGGTATATCCCGAGGACAGTAAAAACGAGGAAGTTACGCTTACCTTCAAGGTGGAAAGCGAAATTGACACTCCCTGTTCCATAGCCTTTGAGGAAATGGATTCCCTTAAGGTAAACGGTGAGGAAATAAAAATCGTAAAAGACGGATATTTCGTTGACAAGGACATTCACACCGCAAAAATTCCCATGATAAAAAAGGGTACAAACGAAATTGTGGTAACTGCCCCCATCGGCAAGAGAGTAAGCCTTGAAAACTACTTCCTTATAGGTGATTTCGGCGTTGAGCTTGAGGGTGCAACTAAGACAATCTGCGAAAACAAGGAAAAAATTTCCTTCGGCTCAATCACAAACTACAGAATGCCCTTCTACGGCGGAAACGTTTCCTATTTTGCGGAATTTGACGCAGAGGAAGACTGCAAAGTTGAATTTATTGCCAACTATTACAGGGGCGAATTTGTAAAGGTTATCCTTGACGGAGTGGATATAGGAAATATTGTGATTATGCCCTACAACGTAATGACCGAAATTAAAAAAGGTCACCACAAGGTTGAATTTGTGCTTTACGGAAACCGCTTCAACACCTTCGGTGCACTTCATAATTCCAGCGACGAAATATGGAGAGACCCGGGCTGCTACTATGCTGCAGGAACAAACTTTACCTATGACTATATGGTTAAACCCACGGGAATTATAACATCCCCCGTTATAAGATTCTTTAAGTAATAAAAAGGAGCCGAAAGCTTTTGCTTTCGGCACTTTTTTTATATGTTATAAACCGCATAAGCGGAAGGGATAAATCCCTTCCCTACTTCTTTTTATGCTCTGCGATAAAGTCAGAGGGTGTATATTTTGTAATTTTTTTAAATACCTTGGAAAAATAAAGGGGATCGGAAAAGCCGGATAGGGTAGCAATTTCAGATATTGACGTTAAATTGTCACGTTCAATTAAGGAAAGGGCGTGGTTTATCCTCTTTTGTGCAAGATAGTCCTTAAAGCAAAGCCCCTTTTCCTTATAAAACACGGCGGAGAGATATTTCGGGGTATAGGAAAAGGTGTATGCCACCTTTTTAAGGCAGAAATCAAGCTCGGTATAGTGGGCGTTTATATAGCTGAAAATAAGGCCGTATAAATCCTTGTCTTTAAAATCGGGATTTTTATGCTCCGGTGTTAAAAAGGAAATGGTGTAAAACAGCGTTCCCTTGGTAATGGTAATATAATATGCCTTCCTCGCCCTCTGATGGGAGGAAAACCAGAATTCCTTTAAGGGTGCAAGGTTGTAATAAACAGGCTCATCGGGAGAAATATTGAAGCTTTTAAGCATTTCGGGGATATGCTCG
Organism: Clostridia bacterium; assembly: GCA_030535815.1. Lineage (GTDB taxonomy): Bacteria > Bacillota > Clostridia > CAKSNL01 > HGM11501 > HGM11501. The sequence continues at coordinate 15,270 of JAUNRD010000004.1, read as the reverse complement.
CCCTTGAAGGATATATGCATATATTCAAAGTCGGAGGAGCCTGAAAGCTCAAAGGTGGTTTCTTCATACACAAAGAAAACACAGCTTTCAAAAAGGGGAAAGCTTTTTTCGTTGAGTGTCAAAGTTCCGCTTCCGTTTGTCACCAGGAAAACATTGTATTCTTTTGTGAAAAGCGGTTGCTTAAGCTTATGAAACTCTGTCTCATAGATAAAATTGTAAACAGTAAGACTTTCCGAGTAGTCAGGCTCAAGCCCGGGGGTATGAATAAGCTCACTCATAAAACTCACCTCGTGAAAATTATACACCCCCGATATATAAAAATCAAGAAAAAACACCTTTTTTAAGTATAAAAAGGGAATTTTTCCATTTACAAACGAAGATTTTTCCTATACTATGATATATGAGGTGATAAAGGTGAATTATATACCCTACTTGGTGATGCTTGCCTGTGTTTCCACAAGCATAGGTGAAGGACTGGTAGTAAAAAAACACGGCAGCAAATACAGCGGAGGATTTGTTTTCACGGGTATTGTATCTTTGTTTTCCATGGCATTCTTCCTTATAAAGGATTTGCTTACGGACGGCGTTTTTACATTTAAGCCTGAAATCTTAATGTTTTCAATCCTTGGCGGATTTTTATACGGAATGGCTTCGGTTTTAACCTATGAGGCTTTTTCCAAAGGCTCATATGCGCTTTCAAACCTGATTTTGTCATATGCACTGGTTTTCAAAATCCTCTACGGGCTTATCATTCAGGGCGAAACCGAGGATTCTTCCGTATTTACATATATCGGCTTTGCTGTGCTGGCTATTTCCATTTATCTCATAAAGGGCAGGGGACAGGGCGAAAAGAAGCCTGTCACAGTGTATTGGCTTATCTGCATTATATTATCCTTTGTGGGCTCCGGTATGTACGGCGTGGTGCAGAGAATTCAGCAGAAGGTTTTTTCGGCACAGTATGACAACGAATTTATGGTTATGGCTCTTGGCTTTTCTGCAGTTGCCTTGATTGCAATCGGTCTTATAAAGGAGAAAAACGGACTTAAGCCCCTTTATGCAAAGGGAAATCTTTATGCAGTAGGTGCAGGCGCCTTTAACGGCCTTACCAATATGACATCACTTTTAATAAACACAATGTTCTTAATTTCAAGGTCAAGCGTGCTTATTACGGGAACAAAGCTGCTCCTTGTATTTTTGATCTCCGTAATTTTCTATAAGGAAAAATTTACAAAAACCCAGATAGTTGGTGCCGTAATGGGTGCGGCTGCAGTAATTTTGTTTAATTTATAATTATATAAAGGAAGGGATTTTATGAAGAGAGTATTAACATTGCTTTTATCCTTTGTAATGCTTTTCTCGGTTATGGGAATCTGTGCCGAAGAGCTTACAATCGATAAAATGTCCGAGGGCAAAACCAAGCCTGCCACGGGAAAGGTAGGCATGGCAGCAGGTGAATATCTTCTTTTTGAGGATGTTGATCTGACGGGCAAAAAATCCGTAAGCATCTACGGTAAAGCCAACTGGTCAAGCCACTGGAACGGAGAAATTTTCGAGGTGAGAATTGACTCTGTAAAGGGCGAAATC